>CAZJEK010000028.1:0-19828 GCA_964545005.1 uncultured Pirellulaceae bacterium | reverse complement strand
GCTGACGGTAGAACGGTTACAATGGAGGCCGGTCCAGTGTTTAAGTTTAGAAGTTGCACTAATGCAGTTTTTGCTTGGAAATGGAAACCCGACGCGTAAGCGAGGGGCTACACCGATGCGTGTGTTCCCTCGCTTACGCGTCGGGTTTCCAAAAAACCGCAACTTCAAACCATTTAAGCTGGTTATCTGGTTCGAGTCCCGATCAATATTCCACCGATGATCAATTCACGATCGCTGTTATGGCTTCTGGCTGCCACGCTGGTCACCACCACTTCGGCAGCTCAGGAACAACCGTCCTCCCAGCCACAAGAAAAGCTCGCGTTGCAAGTTAAAGAATTGGATTCATCCATTCCGGTAAAATTGAAGTACCTGGTTTCGACCCCTGCAGATTACGAATCACAGGAAAAATGGCCGCTGGTTCTGTTTCTGCACGGTGCGGGTGAACGGGGCGACAATGTCGATCAGATCAAAGTTCACGGGCCTCCCAAACTGATCGGTCAGGGACAATCGTTTCCCTTTATTCTCGTAGCCCCGCAATGTCCACAGGGCCAATGGTGGGAACCCCAGTCGCTATCATTGCTGCTGGATGAAGTCGAAACCGACTATCATGTTGATCCTGACCGAATCTACGTAACCGGGTTAAGCATGGGCGGCTTTGGTACGTTCGCACTGGCCGCTCATTCGCCGGAACGTTTTGCAGCAATCGCACCGATTTGCGGTGGTGGGGATCGAACCGTCATTCCCTACCGAATCGGGACCAAGGTTCCCGCCTGGATTTTTCACGGAGCCAAGGACCGAGTGGTACCCTTGAATCGTTCCGTCGAATTGTTTGAGGCTCTCGAATCGCGTTCAGCCGAAGTCAAGCTGACGGTCTACCCGGATGCCGGACACGACTCGTGGTCGGCTACTTACAGTAATCCCAAACTATACGACTGGTTGTTGTCGCATTCGAAATCGACTGACTGACCCCGAAGTTCAAGTTCCACCAGATAGCAACTGCCGTGTCTTCGAAGCCAGATCAATTCCCCCAAGAGGACGCTGAAGATCGCCAGTCAGTCGGGCAACAAATCGTTGCCGGAATGGTTTGGATGGGGGCGTTTGTCTGGTTTCATCGAAGAATCTGGATGGGGCTGATACTGCTGGCCGGCGTTCTCAGCTGGTTGTATTTTTTGAATCGTCCTCGGGGCGATCAGGCGGCAGACCACACAAATTCGATACCTCGCGCTTTACTCCCCGCTTCGGAAATCGGCTCGGCCAGCGAGACTCAGCCGGATCAGAGTCGGCAACGCAGGCCGCGGGCAACCGATCCTGAGGAAGAAAAAAAGGAATTGATCTCTCGAATACATGCTTTGCGAGGACCCGGACCAGGGCTGTCGACAACTCATGTCGTAGAACAGTTGAAACGCCGCCGCCGCATGATCCTGCAGCTGATGGAGATGGAGCTTTCCGAATTGGAAACGTCTTACGCGCTCGTCGCGTACATCGAAACAATCAGTATCCTGGATTCCTACAATGCCAAGTTCAAATTGCAATTGGATGGCATCCGGGAAGCACTGGAAGAGATTGACACCAAGTACAGCGATCACCGGATCCCGGCCGTCGCCGCCAAGGCAAACCTGGCCGTCATGATGATTCCGGGATACGAGTTTGCTGACTCCAAGGATCCGGAGAGATTCCGCGAGTTTCAACAGAACTATGAACAACGCCACCTGGCCATTTTTCAGGATTTGAATTCCACCGAAAGGTTGGGTGATATCGTTCTGAATGTGCATTTGAAAGGCGGCCTGCCAGAGTTGACTCGGCCTCTGACGAGAAAACTGCTCGACGACATGCAGCAACTCCAGCATCCGGACAGCGAAGCGATTCGACGCCGCTATGCCGAAAACTTGTTCTTCGGCAATGTTGGTGTAAACGCATTGTTGCTGCAACTGACCAAGCAGGACGCCGCCGCAGACGAGCAGGTTAGGGAGATGTTTGAGGCGATTAAAAATGAACCGAATTTCAGCGTGCAAAGTTACGCGCTGGCCGGTTCCTGTTTGCGGATCCTGATCCAACGAGGTGACGTCCCGCGTGAGCAGGTCGATCAACTGATGCAAGTCCTGCGAGATTCAGTACCTGAAATTGAGGACTCGGAAGTCCGCTTGCGAGTTGAAAAGATGATCGAAAAATTGGAAGGCATGGAAGCTCCGACCGGTTGAACCAGCTGGAGTCGTGTCATCCCGATATCAGTGAAAAACGAGCGATATCGAGGTTTTTTAAGGGTTTTTAAGCCCTGCAACGGCCCGGCAGGGATCATCAATTTACCGGCCAATGCTTGCATCGCCGCAGTTCCTGCCATAACCTTTTGTTTGCTGGCGTTGGTTGCGAAACGTATGCTAATCAAACCTCAACTGGCGTCCGTTAACAAGAGGACCAGAGCATGTTGGTGTTAAGTCGTCGTGTGGGTGAACGAATCTGGATCGGAAACGAAATCTCTATCACGGTTGTCAAGATCGCCGGCGGAGGCGTGCGAATTGGCATTGAAGCCCCCGAGGACCTTCCGGTCGTCCGAGAAGAGCTGAAGTTAAAGCTGGAACGGGAAATTGAACAACAGCTTAATGGTGGTCGTGACGACTAAAGTTCGAACTGAAATGTTCTTTGGGCCAATCGCCACAGCTGTTGGCCAACCGTTTTTGAACCGATTCTGATTTTTGCCTGGCCGGTGCTTCCGGCTACGATCGAAATGTCCGGATTGTTGATCGGGACCTTCACGAGATACAACGTGCTGGCCGGTTTTTCTTGCCCGTTCGGCCCGGACTCGGTAACGATGGCTCCGCCGTACCGACTGGATAAAGAATGGGGCGTCGCCTTCATTTCGGTCGGCGTTACGATCGCCACCCGCGATGAGAACAGCTTACACGGTATCTGGTTCAGCAGCAGTTCGGCCGGTTGATCGATTTGGATGAATTCAATGTCTTCCTGGTCAACGGCCAGTACCGCTTCCATTTTCGTGGGATCGGGCGCGACCTGTCCCAGCAAAGTGCTTTCCTTCAAATGACAACCCAGGTTTTTGGGATCCAATGGCGACCCCGTCCAGTCCGTTAATGTTGCGTCACCTTGATCCTGTTCACCAACGCGGGGCGGCAACAGGAAGTAACCTGCGATGGGAGCTCGCACCGTGAGTCGCTGCTCATCGGCAACCCGTTTCTCCCAGTTGGCCAGAGAAGCCTGGAGAGCGACTTCGGCGGCCTGGATACCCGTCCGCCGTTGTCCTTGCCCAGCCAGCATTTTCTGGTTGTTCAAATGGGTCATTGAAGATTCGACGTCCGTCTTCAAACTCGCCAGTTGGACTCGTAGGTCGTAACTGTGTAGACCCACAATCGGTTCGCCTTCTGCGACCCAACCAGGTTGCGTCCGATAAATCTCTGCCAGGCTGCCGGGGACGTCGACGGAGATATTTTTGGGATCGAGCGGGTGAAGGTAGCGGTGGCAATAAACGTGATGCGGAATCGGAATCGCGAGTACCCCGACCAGCAACGCCGTCAGGATTGCTCCGGTGATCGCAGCTCTTGCAGGTTTAATCACAGCCAATCTCCCAGGGACGGAAAAGAAACGGTACAGTTGGATTAGCGGGATGCCCAACAATCCATAAATGGCTGACAACGCAATCAGTTGTCCAATGATTTTGAAGCCGTACGGCTCCAGGACTCGATACACAAACCAGAAAATCGAAAACGTAATCACCCAGCGATAGGTTGCTGCGGCCAGGCTGTACAAGATGAAGATCCAGCGATTGCGTTGCGGCAGAAAGGGATCCGGCCGGTTTTCAATTCCCAGCATCAGCTGGCCTGCGGTTCGCTGGAGGATGCGGGTCGCCTTGCTGCGTAAATTGGGGATCTCCAGCAAGTCGCTGACGATGTAGTAGCCATCGTAACGCAGTAACGGATTGGCGTTGAACAGGACGGTGCTGACGGACGAAACGAAAACCAGATTCAACGCCAATTGGTTGATCAATCCCGGGTGGCTGAACCACCACACGAAAACTGCGATCGCCGACAGAACCAATTCGACATACATTCCGGCGGCAGCAATCAGCGCCCGTTTCCATTTACTGTTGATCAGCCAAGAGTCGCTGACGTTGACATACAGGCAAGGCATCAACACCAACAGCATCACGCCCATTTCATGACACTGACCGCCAAAGCGTTTGCAGGCCAGGCCGTGTCCGAATTCGTGCAGGATTTTGGTCCCAGCCATCACGACTGCCAACCAGATCCAGTTTTGCGCCGAAAAGAAATCGTAAAACGAAGGCAGCTTTTGCGCAAAGGTATCAAATTGGGCGATCACCAGCGTCAGCGCTGACAGGCACATCAGCATGACCAGCATGAATGCCGGCAGGCTGAAGAACCAGCCAAACCACTGATTCAAAACTCCCAGCATTCGATCGGGATCGAAACCGCGATAGCGAATCGCCAGGATGTTGGAGAGTGACTGTCGCAGTTGGGCGGATCGTTGTTCATCGCCCCGTTGTTTCAGTTGCAATCCCTGTCCGGGCGCGTCGGAAACCAGCAGTGCGCTGCGATACAGCATGCCGACAAACTGTGACAGTTCCTGAGTCGAAATCTTTTGAGGAGCGAAACGAAAATCGAACTCACGCTTGATCTGATCCGGACTTCGACTCCCGTCAATCAATTCCAGCAACGCAAACTCTTCTTCTTCGAAACGGTAGTACTTCAGCGTGATCGGATCTTTCACGACCCAGTAGTCACGGCCTTGATACTGCTGGCGTTTGGACTCCAGGTCAGCGCGTTTGGCCAGCCGCAAGGGCTGGCCAGCGCTGGAAGCCATCGAAGAAATCCGGTTACCCGGTGTCGGACTCATGGGCGACTAGTGAACGTGCGTGTGTTGCGTTTCAAATCCACTTTCGTCGAACCACTTCTGCCAAGCGTGAGCACTGTCTTCCGATGGCAGCTCGATTGTTACCCAGTTGGGGCAGGAGAATGTCGCGTCCAGGTGCCCGTCATGTTCGTTTTTGCTGACCTGGCAGCCGACCAGGGTCAACGTGTTGATGATCTGGTCTGCTTTGGCACGATCGTGCAAATGGACGGTTTTGGTTTGTGGTAGACGGAATTTGACCGTCGGTCGCTGCGTGTTGGCGGGCGGATTGACGACGACCGTTTCCATCCCCTGGTCCTGGCACCAGGTCGACCATTGATGCAGCAGGGTTTCGGTTTCGGGGTGCATCGATCGCCAGTTCTCGCAGCGATAGCTGACATCGACGTGATCACCGTGGTTACTGGTTTTGACCTCGCAGCCCAGCTTTTTCAGGGTCGCAATGACCTGTTCGGCTTGATCGTTGCTGGATGAATGGACGGTTTTCCAGGTTGTTGCGCGGAATCCAATGATTCGCTTAGGGGCCGACACTTGCTGGGCAGGCGTTTGAGCCCAGACGATGGGAGCCAGAGTGGCAACGGCTAACAGCGGCAGGATCAATCGCGAAACGGTTTTGGTATGGGTATTCATGGTTCGGTTTCCGTGAAGTGAAATTCGAACCGATGAATAGAAAATCCCGGTCTGCGAGACAAGCCGAATTGGTGTTTCTGATGTGCTAGCGGTGAGAAGGAGGTTTCGTTGCCAGTGCTAGAATCCTTGCAATTGGCCCATTCGATCCAGTGACTCTGCCGATTAGTCAAAGTATTTGTTGAAACAGGTCAAGTCGCCTGTGGCTCGGGCGACTACGTTTCTGTGGCGGAAGAATTTTGCGGGCCGTTATTTGACAGGTGGGGCTGGCGATCCGTTGCGCGAAACTATCCCATCAAAACCAATGGATCATCAGGACAGATCGTGAATACTCTTCGAACTCCCAATATGCCCCCGATAGAACTGATTCGCGCGTTGCAACAACGGGCTGACCAGATTTCCATGCTTCCCGAAGTTGCCATGGAGGCGTTGTCGCTGGCGAAGTCACCGGACTGTACGATTGTGGAATTCATCAACGTGGTTCAACGTGATGGCAAATTGGCAACCGATATCCTGTCGTTGGCCAACAGTGCCATCTTTTCGATCGGAGCGCCTGCGAGCGGCCTGTACCAGGCCGTGGTTCGTTTGGGATTCAAACGATGCCGGAATCTTATTCTCACTTCATCGGCAGCCAGTTTGATGAAAAAGATGCCACTGGAGCAGGAGTGGATTCGTGGCCAATTGTGGCGTCATGCGGTGACCGCTGCCGCATTCTCCTCACGTCTGAACCAGGAATTTCGGCTGGGCTTTGAAGGTGAAGAATTCACCTCGGCACTCCTGCATGATTTCGGGAAATTGCTGTTTGCCGTGGCGAGGTCAGCTGAGTTTCAGGAAGTGGACTCGATGGAGTTCGAAAACGAACTTGGTGTGATGGAGCGGGAACGAGAAGTGTTTGGTGTGGATCATGCCCAATTCGGTGCCTGGTTTGCAGGACATAATGAACTTCCCGAATCGCTGCAGTCCAGCATCGAGCTACACCACTCACCCGAAGTCGAGCATCGATTTCAAAAATTGACGGCACTGACCGCCGCAGCCGATCAGCTGGCCAATGATGTTCACCGTTTTGGTAACGTGCTCAACCACAACCCCGAACTCAACACAGGATTCCAGGTGTTGATAAAGCGTCAGGAGATTTCCGAGGAGGCGTTGCAATCGCCCATGTTGTCCGAGCTTGCTAAACAGGTTGAGTCTGACCTTGAGCAGATGTCACTCGATAACAACTGAACAAGTAAACTTGTTTTTGGATGTTCGTTATAAGTCAGCATTTCATGACATTGAATGAAAAATGAAACTGATGTTCGAATGCCAGAATGCTAACGACGATTATTCCTGATAATCGTCGATTCCGTAACCCTGTCGGAGGGTGCTCCCCCGAAGTTGGCTTTGTTTAAAGCAGCCAATCGCCGCATGGAAAATGGAATGTCGAAGGGTTACATTGACCCATTCGGCATTCCATTTTTTTATTGACGCACCCTCATGAGCAGCTCGGATCAACCGCTAAATCGATACAGTCGACGAATTACTCAGCCCAAGAATCAGGGCGCCTCGCAGGCGATGTTGTATGGCACAGGGTTAACTCCCGAAGACATGAGCAAGCCGCAAGTCGGCATTGGATCGGTCTGGTATGAGGGCAATACCTGTAACATGCATCTCAATGACCTGGCCGCAGACGTCAAACGCGGCGTCGTCGAAGCCGGGCTGGTCGGGATGCGGTTCAATACGATCGGCGTCAGCGATGGAATATCGATGGGCACCGACGGGATGAGTTATTCGTTGCAGTCGCGGGACCTGATTGCGGATTCGATCGAAACGATCATGGCCGCGCAGTGGTACGATGCCTGTATTGCCCTGCCCGGCTGTGACAAGAACATGCCAGGTTGCCTGATCGCGATGGGGCGATTGAACCGCCCGGGCCTGATGGTCTACGGTGGCACGATTCGGGCCGGAATCTGGAACGATGAAAAACTGGATATCGTTTCTGCGTTTCAATGCTATGGGCAATTCCTGGCCGGCTCGATCGACGATCGAACCCGTCAAAACATTGTCCAGCACGCTTGCCCCGGTGCCGGCGCATGTGGCGGGATGTATACGGCCAATACGATGGCCAGTGCGATTGAAGCCTTGGGGATGTCGTTGCCGTACAGCAGTTCGATTCCTGCTGAAGATCCCGCCAAACGGGAAGAGTGCCTCAATGCCGGTCCCGCGATCGCCAAGTTGCTGGAGCTCGATCTCAAGCCCCGAGACATCATGACTCGCAGCGCCTTTGAAAATGCACTGGTGTTGACGATGGTGCTGGGAGGATCGACCAACGCAGTGCTGCATCTGTTGGCGATGGCCCATGCCGTTGAAGTTCCGCTGACACTGGATGACTTTCAGGCCGTCGCGGATCGGACTCCGCTGCTGGCCGACCTGAAACCCAGCGGCCGATTTGTTCAGGAGGATTTGCATGCCGTTGGTGGAACGCCGGCGGTGATGAAGATGTTGTTGGAGCACGACTTGATCGATGGCAACTGTCTCACCGTCACAGGTCAAACAGTCGCTGAAAATCTGGCCGATGTTGTCCCCTTGGCTGCCGGGCAAGAGGTTATTCGTTCGTTGGACAATCCAATCAAATCGACGGGGCATATTCAGATTCTTCGTGGCAACCTGGCTCCCGATGGTGCGGTTGCCAAGATCACTGGCAAAGAAGGGACCCGGTTTGAAGGCGTTGCCAATGTCTTCGATTCCGAGGAAGCGATGCTGGGCGCGCTCGAGCAGAATCAAATCGCTGCCGGCGATGTGGTCGTAATTCGCTTTGAGGGTCCCAAAGGCGGCCCAGGTATGCCGGAAATGTTAACGCCAACGTCGGCGATCATGGGGGCTGGATTGGGCGGAGATGTGGCATTGTTGACCGACGGTCGATTTTCCGGAGGATCCCACGGGTTCATCGTCGGGCATATTACTCCCGAAGCCCAGGTCGGCGGACCATTGGCATTGGTGAAAAATGGAGATCGCATCGTCATCGATGCTCAACAAAACACCTTGCAGGTTGAGTTAAGCGACGAAGAGTTGGTGGCCCGCCAACAGGCCTGGCAAGCCCCGCCCTTGAAAGCCAAGCGAGGCACGTTGTTCAAATACATCAAGAATGTAACCTCGGCATCCAACGGCTGCGTGACTGACGGGGAGGTGTAATCCATGTTGGAACTGATCGCTCAGGGGAAAACACTCGATACGCGATGGCGGCGAACACTTCCCGAGTTTCCGGTTGAACTTGGGCGGGCCACCGAAAGCTATCGCGTTCCCTGGGACCAGCAGGTTTCGCGGCGTCACGTCAGGTTGGAACCGCGGGGCCACCGTGTCCACGTCACGCGTTTACCATCAGCGGTCAACCCGGTGTTTTATAACGGATGTGAACAGGACGAGTTCGATGTCCAGCCTGGCGAACACTTTGTCATTGGTAGCACGACGTTTCTGGTCACGGCGGACCAGGCGTTTGGGTCCTTGCAAGTGCCCGACCCAATTAGCCAGAAGACGTTTACTGCCGACTTTCTGCAGCAAGTTTCCTATCGTGATGCGGATCGGCGACTGGAGGTGTTGAATCGGATTCCGAAGGTCATTGCCAGTGCCGATGATCCTGAGGAGTTGCTGATCCGAATGGTTAATCTGCTGATGGCAGGAATCGTCAATGCGACCACCATCGGAGTGGTGCGTTGGTCCCCGGAAAATCCACAATCAAGACCGTCGAGTCCGATCAACGGACCGACGGCTCAGGCTGAAGATTCGCTTGGGCATCAGACGGTCGGTTTTTTCGATACCGTGTCTGATTCGTCGTCGACGGGCCCCGAGTCGCAGTTGCAGGTGATTCATTGGGATCGACGCGGATTTGACCGGGGCGATTTCCAGCCCAGTGAAACCTTGGTTCGTCAGGCGATCGACAGTCAACAAACGGTTTTAAACGTTTGGCATACCGATCAGCTCCCGGATTCGGGGGAAGATCCCTATACATTCGATTACGAAAACGACTGGGCGTTTGCCTGCCCGATGCTGGGGCCGGCAACAGATCGCTGGGCAATTTATGTCGCTGGAAGAAATCGGCTGAAAACCAGTGATCGGGATGCTTCGGAAAACGAGCCAGATGATTCGCAACCAGCAGCCGATGTCGATGGCGATATCAAGTTCTGTGAGCTGGTTGGTTCGACCTTGAAAAATCTGCTGCAGGTCAAACGCCTGGAACGCCAAGAGGCCAGTTTGCGAACGTTTTTTTCGCCGATCGTGATCGATGCCATTCGAGGGCGTGATCCGGATCAGGTTTTGACGCCGCGAGAATGCTACGCGTCGGTGTTGTTCTGTGATTTGCGTGGGTTTTCAAAGACTTCGGAACAGCTATCCGATGATTTGCTGGGGCTGTTGCAACGCGTCAGCGCTGCGTTGGGAGTCATGACAAGCGCAATTTTGGACGCCAGTGGTGTCATTGGCGACTTCCATGGTGATGCGGTGATGGGATTTTGGGGTTGGCCGCTGGACACGACTTCAGATACCGACATTGCGCATCTAGCTGTTCAAACGGCGCAGCATATCGAGGCTGTTTTTGCTTCTGATGAGTCGATTACGGCCAAGGACGACAAAGCCAGTTTTCCCATTGGAATTGGGATTGCGTCAGGCCATGCGGTCGCCGGGAAAATTGGCACACGTGACCAGGGAAAAGTGACTGTTTTCGGGCCGGTCGTCAATTTGGCATCGCGGTTGGAAGGAATGACTCGGCTGCTGAGTTCGTCGATCCTGATTGACGAAGCGACCGCTCGCCATCTTGAGAATCTTGAGACCAGCGTGCGAACTCGCCGAATCGGTAACTTTTTGCCGTGGGGAATGTCACAGCCAGTGAACGTTTTTCAGGTTTTGCCTGCCGATACCGAGCTGCCAGTGGAAACCTATGCCGAAGCATTGCAGGCGTTTGAGCAAGGCAGTTGGAGTGAGTGCAGGAAACAGTTGGCGCCGTTGGTCGAATTAGACGGAACCAGCAAGTTCTTGTGGCAACAATTGGGCGATGCTGACGAAGCCCCCGAGTCGTTTGCGGGGGTCATTCAGTTGCAGTCCAAATGACCCACGGTGGCCTGTTGCGAGTTAAAGACTGCGGTAGAATTCAACCATCATTCGTCCCCTGCTGCCTACCAATGCCATGTCGGTTGGATCCACCAAGAAAAATAAGCTCAGCAAACGCAAGGCCGACGAGTTCGAATTCAAATCGAAGCTCGATCGTCCGATTGCGGAAATGTCGCTGCTGCAACAATCGTTGCTGTTTGCTGAGGTTTCCATGATTGCTTACCTCGATGTTGCCGAATGCAATATTGCAGCGGGCAAGATCGGATTTACGGACGGAAAGTTTTTCGATTGCGATGGATCGCAAGCCTATTGGTTTCAGAACAAGCACGACAGTGTGGTGGCGTTTCGTGGGACCGAAACGGACGACTGGAACGATCTCAAGGCTGATGCCAACGCGTTGACGGCGATTGCCGAGACGGTGGGTAAGGTGCACCGAGGTTTCAAAACGGAAGTCGATGAAATCTGGCCGTACATCGAAAAGGCCCTCGAGAAAAACTCACTGCCGATCTGGTTTTGCGGGCATTCCCTGGGTGGCGCGATGGCGACAATTTGCAGTGGCCGGTGCGTGTTATCGTATTTGAAAATGGAACCCGAAGCGCTGTTTACCTACGGCAGTCCCAGGGTCGGTTGCCGCAGGTACGTCAACTATGTCAAGTTGAATCATTACCGCTGGGTCAATAACAATGATCTCGTGACACGTGTTCCACCAATCATGTTGGGATACCGCCACTCGGGGAATGAAATGTATCTCGATCACCTGGGGCGATTAAAAAAGCTTCACAGCTGGATGCGCGTCCGCGATCGCTTGAAGGGGCTCTGGGCCGGCTTGCTTCGCCGCGAGATTGACTATCTTAGCGACCATTCCATCAAAGACTACATCGATGCACTGCATCAGTTGGTTCGCAAGGAACGCAATTCGCGTTAGCGAACTATCGCAGCGTTTGCTTGGAACTGGAAACCCGACGCGTGAGCGAGGGCTACACCGATGCGTGCTTTCCCTCGCTTACGCGTCGGGTTTCCAGAAAACCGCAACCTAAAACTCCTACGCGTCGGGTTTCCAAACGCGTGCCACCTCTACACGCCAGCCCAGAAACGCGCATAACCTTTAGTACCAGCACAATCCGACTGGCAGTGTTGTCTTTTGTCAACAAATCAGGTTGCCAAATTGCATCATCTTGCCCAATCGTGTGCTACGTTTACCAGCCACCGGTGTTGCGCTGCTTGCGCTTGAGCCGCTGATCGCTTGACGCGGTCAGCTCACTATTTTCAAAATTCGGCCGAGTGGCGTCCATTAACTGCGAACGGTTATGAACGACAGCACTCGAATTCGAACACGGCTTACACCGATCAGCTTGTTGGGCTGTCTGGCAGTATTGTTGATGCCGATGCTGTTGAGCGGTTGTGCCCGTTTTCGCTTGCCTCGCATCGATCCGACCGGTAATTCGATCTTTCTGCCGGCTCCAAATTCAACCCGGTTTTTATTGCCTGGTTCCACGCCCGGAACCCAGACTCCGGATAACTTGCCCCCCCAACCTCCCCCCGGTCTGCTACAGCCGATGCCGGGGCCAGCGCCAGCAGCGACCGTCCAACCAACGCCGGCACCGACCGCGATTTCGCCGGTCCGACCGGCCGCACCCGGTAACGCGACCGTAGAGCCAGCTTTTTCGGCGCCTCCGGTTCCGCCGCCCTGCAACCAGGGATTGATTGAGAAAAAGAAACATCTGATTCCCGACCCCAATCGACAGCTCACGCCTGGACAGGCCGGCCAGCTGGTAATGACTCCATCGCGAATCGTTGCGCCGGTTGGTAGTGAAGTGGTTGTCCTGGCGGGAGTCTGTGGTCCCGATGGTCGTTTTTTGAAAAACCAGCCACTGGAATGGATGTTATCCAATGACAGCGTCGGTGAGTTCATTGAAGTCGGTGGCACGCACCACGGATTGTTCAACCAGTTGATTCCGCCGACTGCCAAAAAACAGGACGGACAGTACGCCGAAGGTAGAACGGGATTAAAACGAGTCGTATTATCACGCGGGACGCCGACCCCACTGGATGACATCGAATTGAAGCAGGGGCAGACCTTTGTCAGTGTCGCGTCGGCATCTCCAGGAACCAGTTTTGTTACCGGAGTTGCTCCCAACGCCGAAGGCTGGGACCGTCGCCGCGCGATCACCACGATCCACTGGGTCGACGCCAATTGGTCCATTCCTGTGCCGGTGCGGGCAACGGCGGGTACCGTGACTCCCTTGACCACGGTCATCAGTCGCACCGATGGCAGTGGCGTAGGTGATTGGACAGTCCGCTATTCCATCGTTGGCGGAGCACCGGCTGAGTTTGAGCCGTCCGGATCCCGAACTGCGGAAGCCAAAACGAATCGTGACGGCCAGGCGACGGTTCAGATTCGCCAGCCGGCCGGTGAATTTGAACCGGGAACGACCCAGGTGCGAGTCGACATCGTGCGGCCGCCGATTTTTGGCCAGCCGGAACTGATTGTCGAAAGCGGGATCACTTCGGTGACCTGGAGTGCCCCCGCGTTGACGATTCGCGCCATCGGCCCCCGGACCGTCGAGCAAGATACCGCCTTCAACTATCGCGTCGAAATCTCCAACCCCGGCGATCAAATCGCTCGTAATGTCGTGGTCCGCACCAAGGATCTGGATGACTCGTTGGATTACATATCCAGCAGCCCAAAATCGACCCAATATGGAAGGCAGTACGAGTGGCAGCTGGGGGACATCGCGCCCAATGCGGCTGCCCAGGCGATTGATGTTCAGCTGCGGTCGGACAAATTGGGCAACGTTGGGCTGTGCTTTGAAGTGATCAGTGAAACGGATGGCCTGCAAACGGAAGCTTGTGCTCAAACGGAAGTGATTGCGCCCTGCATCGGCTTGACCGTTACCGGGCCGGAGACGGCGCGGTTGGGAGAACTGGTTTCGTGGGACATTCAGGTCGCCAATCGCTGTGAGCAGGTACTGCAAAATGTCGAAATGCTGATTGAATATGATCCAGGCCTGGTCCGGACTGGCAAACCCAACCCGACCATGATTCGGATTCAGCCCGACGGAATTCTGCAAGTTCAGGATGCGGCCAGCTTCCCCTTTGAAGCGATTGCCCAGGCACCCGGTCAACAATGTTTCGTGGTTACGATTACGGCAGACGGAATTCGTCCTGAGCGTCAACGAGTCTGCATCGATGTTCAGGCTGCAGGAACGACTCCGGCACCGACACCTCAGCCCGGCACCAATCCATTGCGGGTTGAAACCTTGGCACAGGCACCTGTGACCTATCAGCCCAATCCAGATCAGGGCCAGTTTGATGTCGAAACCAGAACCCCGGTTCAAGTGCGAGTCACCAATAACAGTAGCCAACGCATTGAAAACGCAACGTTACAGCTGCGACCATCGGCGGCTCTGGAGCTGGGTTTGATTGATCAAAATATTCAGGTCAGCGTATCAGGCCGAGAGTACTTCGCCGGATTACCCGTGATCGAGCCCGGGCAAACACTGACGGTGAACACCGAGTTTATCGGCTTGCAGGATGATCCCAACGCGACATTGGGAGTGTCGGTGTCAACGCCGGATGGGCAAGGAGCGACCGATTCCATTCAGGTCCAGGCTGCCACGCCGGCCGGTGGCGGAGCCAATGGTCCTGACTTCAGCCAACCAGCGATTGGAATTCCAGCCGACGGCCAACCAGCGACAACGGCCCCGCGCAATGTTCCGGGCAGTGCTGTTCCTGGGGCTGGCAATGCTGGAGAGCCATTGGCTGTCAACGTCGCTGCGGCCAGTCCTCAGGTTCGCGTCGGACAACAGGGAGAATTCACGTTTTCGATCACCAACGTATCGAATCGCCCCCTTCGTAACGTGCAAGTTAAATTGCTGCTTCCCAATACGTTGGCGTTTGGAGAAACGGAACGATTTGAAAACTCGGACGCGCTTCAGCCGCAAGCTGGACCAACGCTGCCACGAATCGATCCATTGCCACCTGGTAAAACGAATATTTCCCGCATCCAGTTGCGAGCGGCCAACTTGACAGGTCCAGCGACGTTTGAGGTCCAAGTCACTTCGGATGATTTCACCGGCGTGATCAGTGATTCCGTCACCGTCCAGATCGTGCAGTAGGGCGGTGGGCTGGGCCGAAGGCCTGGCCATTTGTCCGATTCAGCAATGATTTTGGCCCACGTCAATTATTCCATTTCGCGATCACTGCCGAATCGGCCATGCTAATTAACTCACGCGGACCGAACTAAACTATCTGAGGTTTCGGTCCCGGATCGAATAACGTCTTGATTTCTGCCTTGGCGGGACCGACGATTGATCGGCCTGATTCAACCCAGGGCCTGCTTTCTTCTCGCACGCGAGAAGATCGCTACCCTGGGCTAGGCAAACGGTTTGGCCTTCGGCCCGTGGAAATTTCAATGTTGGCAAGTCCGCAACGGGGCGGAATGAAATCGGCAGGGGCTAAATGGTTTAGTTCAGATAGAGCCCCAGGTTGAGCTCAAGCGTAGCGATTCCGTTTCAGGGAAGCGTCAACGCAGCTTGAACTTCAACTTGCACTTGACTCTAACAAGCCGCCCGGAGGCTTGGGTTCCAGGCCTGCTGCACCTAGGTCAAAGCTTTGGCCCGTTACTACCAGGTTCGTCGCCAGGGTGTTTCCAGAATCTGTCGGCAGCCGTCTTGCAGGCACTCGGCAGAGTATTTCAGGTATGCCGACGATACGTCACGTAGTTGCCCGAACTGTTGCAGGCACTGGTCACAGCAGTTCTCGACCGGGACTGTGATCGTCCGGGTGACCATTCGGCAGACCTGGACGGGGACACTGACTTGTACCTGATAGGGAACCTGGACGGTGTAGGTTTGCAAATGTTCGCGAGCGACTTGCCGCGGCACCCGCTGCATCGTCACCCGATACCGTGTTTCCGGTACCTGAACCCAGTAAACTTCCGTGCGTGTCTGAGGCACATCGCGGTAGCGGGTTTTGTAAACGGTTCGCGTCAACACTTCGGGAACGGAAACCATGTAAGTCTTCATCTGTTTGTCGGTCACCGTCCGCGTTTCGGTACGGGTGATCGTCCGCGTTCGAATTTGCGGTACCATTTCGGTTTTGTACCTGGTCGTAAACACCGGAACTTTTTTCTTGATCTCGCGGAAACGCATTCGGGTGCGAATTTCGGGGACCTGTTCGGTATAGACGACCTCCTTGACCTCTGGAACTTCGACGTAATCGGTTTCGGTAGTTTTTATCATTTCGGTAACCGGAACCCGAACTTCATACGTCTCTTCCACGAAATAGGGGACACGAACGGTGAACCGTTCGGTCCGCTGTCGGCTGCGTTTGACAGGTTCGGTGACTTCGACGGTTTCGAAATCCTGGTAGGGCTGAGACACCATCACTGTCGCGGTGTAGGGTTCTTTATCGAGCATCGGGGTCCGGTATTCATAGTTGACTCGCAACGACGTTCGGACTTCCGCGTAGTCGTAAAACGGCAAGTTCTTGGTAACTTCCTGTTCCACGATTTTTTTCAACGTGATGGGGCGTTGCTTGGCGACCCACCGATATTTCGTAACTTCAAAGGATTGTGATCGTTGGCTGTCCTGGAAATCGTAAACCTGGAGTGACGCAGTTCGAGTTTCGGTGCGATAGCGAGTGATCGGTACCTGGCGAACTCTGACTTCCTGGCGCTGGCGAAGTTGCGGTACCTGGTAGGGGATCTGTTGGGGAACCTCTTGGAAATCCGTGTAGGGAATTCGTTGGGTGACGACTTTCGGGCACCAGACATTACGCACACAGGTTTGCATGCCAGCTACGCAGGAGGCACATCCACAGCCGTCGGTAAATAATTGGCAGGTCGGGCAAGTGACCTGTTTTCGTTCCCACCGCCCGAGGTCGCGGGTGATTGTCCGGTAGCGCGTGATCGGTACCTGACGCGTGACCGTGCGATAGCGGGTTTCCATCGTTTCGTAAGGAACGTTCACCATGTATTGCTGGGGCACATGCTGCACGACCGGCAACTTGACCAGGTAGGTTTTGGTAACCGTGCGAGGAGTTTGAATTTTGATCGGATAGGTCCGTGTTACGGTTTCCTGGTAAGGTTCGTTGACGTAATACGTTTCGGTAGAAGGTTCAGAGTCCAGCACATAGTTGGTATAGGTAACAGCTTGCTGGCGAGGCGTGGCTTCCTGGCTGTACTCAAAAACGTCGTAGAATCCCTGCTCAGTCCGGTAAGTGATTTTAGTTTTCTCAAGCCGCTTCTGACTGGGGACGTTGCGGAATCGTTCGACCGGAATGCGTTGAGTCTTGGTAACGTATTCGTAGTATTCCTCGGTTACGGTCCGCGATCGTTCTTCCTCCCGGTATTTGACTTTGGGGCGTTTCCGCGTTTGGGTCGACATGCGGACAACCGGTTTGTAGACCGTTTTTTCGATCGGCTCCTTGCGATAGGTCGTTTCAACGCGGGTCTTCTGCTTGGGTACCTGGACGACGTATTTTTCCTGGTACGGTTCTTTTTCGACGACCGTTTTGTAGGAAGTTTCCTGGATGGCTTTTCGTTCGGGAACCATCACCGTGTAAGGTACTTCCACGGGAACCTGGTACGACTCTTCGCGATCGGTTGTGACTTCGCGTTGCCGAGGTTCGGGGACCATTACGGTGAAGTTTTCCTGAACCTGTTCCTGATATTCCTGCTTGATGTTGACGGTGTATTGTCGCGTCCTCGGCTGGGGAACATTGACCGTATAGGATTCGACCTTGGGAACCATATCGTAAACGGTGTAGTACTTTCTGAACCGACGTTGTCGTTGTTCTGGGCGATACCGGGTCTGAACCGAGTTGACGTACCTCGTTTCCCAAACCGGAACGTTGACAGTCTGCGTGATGCAAGTTGGCTGGCATCCGCACGAGCAACTGGCATGGTGCGTTGGCAGTAACGATGGTGTGTTTCCAAAATTGGGCAACTGGACTTGAGGGAGGGTCGGTGTGACTCGGGGTTGAGTCTGGAAAGGAGCCTGACTCGGGTTCGACTGCGGCACAAACGGAATGGCCTCGCCAACTGGAGTCGTCGATCGTTCGTTGTTTTGATTTTCAGACTCTGGGCCCAGCTGGGTCTCCTGGTCAAACAGTGGCAGCGGCGCCTGGGGCGCGATGTTGGGACGCGACTGCGATGTTGGCAAGGGAGAAATCTGTTCTTGTGTGGCAGGCAGAAAGCCGGTTCGATACCGAGGCGTCAACCGTGGCTGCAGTGGTTGACCAGTGGGGACCTGAAGCGGATCCGGTCGCCGGATTCTTCGGCGGGAGGGTTCCAGGGGGAGCGTGGACAGATCCAGCTGCGGCCCGGCAGGCGAGGGTTGTTCCGGGGTCGCCCGACCAGAGACAACTTCCGGTGGCGGGACCGGAGTGTCCTGTTGAGTCTGATAAGATTCGTTCCGCAACCCTGTTACTACGAACGCAAACACGCCCAGCAACGGGAGGATCAGGCTGAGCTGCGGGATTCTCATTTGCGGAAAGCTGTTGCCGAAGTTAGTAAGGTCGAAGAACGCTGGATGACAAAGTTGGGACCACACTAAAAGGCTAGTCAAGTTGTCCGGGGAATCAACGCGTTGGCTAGGCTCTGGACTTTAATTAAGCGGTTTTCGGAGTTGCCAACTCGGTAAGATTGTCTGGTCCCGGCTTTTTGCCGAGTCTTCAGCCGAGAACGGGTTATCTTAAGAACCGAAAACCTATTTAAGGGATAGAGCCAAGTTCAACGGTCGGCAAAATCAATGAAAATACGAATTTTTGACGCCTGCCAGCAGCTTGTGGCCGGCAGCCGAGACACCGGTAAGTTGAATTGTCCGTGACGCCTGCTGATCGTCAGGCGTGTCCCGGGCGTTAGCGATCTGGGATAGCTTGATTTCCAGATCCACTGGCGGCAGCAATTCAACGATTCGGCTGGCCCATTCAACGACCACCACGACACCCTGGTCGATCAATTCGTCCAATCCCAATTCGTCGACTTCTTCGTCGGCCTGGATCCGATAGGCGTCGAGGTGGAGCAACGCCCGGCTGCCTTCGTAGGGGACAGCGATCGTAAAGGTTGGGCTGACCACGCCGGCCGGATCAATCCCCAAACCTGCCGCGATCCCCTGAGTCAGTTTTGTCTTGCCGGCACCGAGCGTGCCATGCAAGGCGATAACGAGGCCTGGGCCATTCCCAATCGCAGCGCCCAACGCTTTTCCAAAAAGAAGCGTTTCTTGCGGCGATTGCGTAACCAGTTGTGCTGGAGCGGTTGGGTTGTCGGCGTGGGAATCGGCCATGGGGTACGGTGTCCTGGAATGCAAGATCTGTTTGGCCGATTGTCGTTCAATTTCGGTCCGGATTCAATGATTGATAGCGGTGGTCCTGCAGCTCCGATTCAATCGTCCAGCAGGCAACGGCCGACCTGAAATTCCGTGGCAAACCACCAATATAGCTGGTCAATTCAACATTGCTGAACCAGCAGGTAGCTAAGGCAATTCTTACTGGCCTTGAACGGGCTTGCCCAATACAATTTCAGCATTGAATCCTGCCGCCTCCCGATTTCACCTTAATCCTTGCTCGGCGATGCCTCCCAAAAATATCCTGGTCATTCTGATCGTGGCCGTATTTTCCTTAGCCTGTTATTCCACGGCTGCGAAAAACAAGTACGCCAATCTGTTCGCCGAGGCGTTGGAGGTTGTTCATCGGGAAGCCCTGCATCCCAAGGACACCGATGATCTGTTTGCCGGTGCGATGA
The DNA here is from genome assembly GCA_964545005.1 of uncultured Pirellulaceae bacterium. GTDB lineage: Bacteria > Planctomycetota > Planctomycetia > Pirellulales > Pirellulaceae > Mariniblastus. Next base: position 504 of record CAZJEK010000028.1, on the reverse strand, counting down.
ATGGCATGCTGAAAGACCTGGATAAGTATTCCGCCTTTATTTCGGGGGACCAGTTCCAGTCATTCGACGAGGATCTTCGCCAGGAATTTGGTGGCGTCGGCATGTTCGTGGAAGTAGATCCGGAAACCGATCTGCTGATGGTGTTGGCTCCGATGCCCAATACACCGGCCTTTGAAGCCGGACTGCAAGTCGGAGATTTGATCGTGTCGATCGAAGGGGAGTCGACGAAAGGCAAAGGGCGTGCCGAATCGGTGGATGTGCTGCGCGGTCCGATTGGCGAACCAGTGACTCTGGAACTCAAACGCGGCGAACAGTTGATGACAAAAACACTGTTCCGGGCCGCCATTCCTGTCGAAAGTGTTCACGGTGACTACCGGAAATCAGACGGTCAATGGTGCTACACGATGAAAGAACACCCAGGCATTGGCTACATTCGGTTGAGCCAGTTTGGTGACAAGTCGGCGATTGAAGTTCAGTCGGCCCTGGAACAGATCGTTAATCAAA
>CAZJEK010000027.1:0-32113 GCA_964545005.1 uncultured Pirellulaceae bacterium | reverse complement strand
ACCAACAATGCCCTGATTGGAAATCGCGGCGGCAAAGGTTTGGGCCAAATCGGCGTCCGGGTGGGCCACGGCGGCAATCGGGACATTGCGAGATTGGGCCAAATAGACCGCAAACGACAGAACAAAACTGCTGCCCACGTAAGCCTTGCCGGGATCCAGACGATCGATCGCCTGAAATGCAGCGAACTGCAGGTAGCGGTCACCCGACGTAATTGCTTCGATCAATGCACTCGGTTCACCATTATGTTGATACAGCAACTCTGGTTCGCCGTGCTGCTTGATAATTTCGCAACAGGCAATCGCGGCAGGATATAACTCCAGTCGCACCGCTTGCGACAGGACCGCGTTAATTTCCTGAACGTTGGTATTCAGTCCGGTGACAACCGCATCAACGTTGATTGACTTGGCCGGCGTCGCCAATCGTTTGGCCCGCTCTAATTGCGTCAGCAGATAGATCGCCCGGTTCCGCACTGAGGCTGGGTTGACTTCATACAGATTCGCAGCATGTCGAGCTGCGGTGACGCGAGAAGCCGTTTGCGGATCCACTTCTCCAGCAACCATCTGGTTCCGTTGCTCGCTCCAATGCCAAACCTTGACGCTTCGGTCCAGACTGACCGGGCGAGCAACATTCCCGTTAACGTACTGGAATGCTCGGCGGAAAAAGCGTTGTTCAATCAGACTTGCATCCGGTTGAATGCCTCGATCGATCAACGCCTGCAGGGACATCTGCTGAAGCTCGACCGGGTGCTGAGGAGCGAGATAACTCCACATCAACACGTCAGTCGATGACTCATTACCAATCCGGGTCAGTGCCCGAATCGCTTCGACCTTAACCCGCGCCTGCTTGGCTCGAGCGGCACCGACAATTGGCTGAAAATAGGATTCTCCCAGCTGTGCCAACGCCTGGCGAACTGCCGGGTATTCTGATTTGCGTTTAGAGTCGGCAAAAACGTTTAACAATTCGGCAACCGCTGGTTCACCGGCCTGCTCCAACTGACTCAATGCGACCCGTCGAGCCGAGGCATCGGTCGAACTGAGATTTCGAATGCTGGCCTGAATACTGGCAGGGGTTTTTGTAGCGCGAGACGCTGACGTCAAAATCGAATTCGCCACCTGCCTGCCTTCGGGTTGCAATTCAGGTATCAAACTGGACTGCAAGAACAAGTCAGAACCCAAGCGATCTATCAGCTGTTGCGCCTGCTCATCCGACAGATTCAATGCCGCAAGGCGACCGAGCAACAAGCGAGCGTCCCGATAGAGTTCGGCGTTGACCAGTGCCGAAGCATAACGCGCGATCGCTTCTGGAGTTTCGGGATCGGCACTGCGCACGGTCCGCAACAACACCCGTTGTGTTTCATCGGTCACCGAGTCAGGGTCGGTAAACTCCGTCGGTAGTGCGGGGCTATCGGGGGCTGATTGTGCAATCGCTGCGCCGGGAACAGCGCATGCCAGCAATAGCCAAACGACACCGCATTGAATGCGGCTAATCAGGCGAACGAATTGCGGAACGTGGGCCGGCTGTACCATGACTTTGTCAAATCGTCTTTTCAAATCCATTTCCATCAGGCTTGAATTGATTGTGACGATTGTAATTGCGGCGACGGTAAACGGTACCGTTTAGGAAAACTATTTGGGGCCAGCTGAGTGCTATCAGGCCAGTTTTAGACGCGTTTTCCACTTTTCGGTCTGTTCCTGAACCTGGGCGGGTTGGGTCGAGCCTTGGCTGCAAAACGCCGCAACGGCATTTTCTACACCCAGTACATCATAGACGGAGTCGTCAAAACTGGAGTCAATTGATTGGAAATCTTCCAGAGAAAGCTGAGACAGGGTAAGAGATTTTGCCGTTGCAGTCCGGACAACTTCTCCAATCAGATGGTGAGCCCTTCGCTGGGGCATGCCTCGCTTGATCAACCATTCCATCAACGTCGTGGCATCCAGAAATCCATGCTCCAACCGGGACTGAATCGATTCCACATTCAACCGAGCTCCGGCAACCAGCGGTGCGGCCAGTTCCAGACAGGCCGAAATCGTATCCACCGCGTCGAACAGCGGTGGTTTGTCCTCCTGCAGGTCCCGGTTGTACGCCAACGGCAACCCCTTGGTCAAAACCAGCAGCGTCTGCAAGGCTCCAATGACACGAGCTGATTTGCCTCGCGTCAATTCCAGCACGTCCGGATTGATTTTCTGCGGCATGATCGACGAACCGGTGCAAAATTCGTGAGGCAGCTGGATAAATCGATACTCGACGGTCGCCCACAGGATCCATTCTTCTGCCCAGGTGCTCAAATGGATCCCGATCGTTGACAAACAAAACAACGTCTCCAGCACAAAATCGCGGTCCGAAGAGGAATCCAGGCTGTTGGCCACAATGCCGTCAAACCCCAACCGACGGGCCGAGTTTTCCCGGTCAATATCAATCGTTGTCCCAGCCAACGCCGCGGTACCCAGGCTGCACAAGTTGACTCGCTTGCGACAATCGGCCAACCGCTCCCGGTCTCGTTGAAACTTTTCGCAATAAGCAATCCATACGTGGTTGGCCAGGACCGGCTGAGCCCGTTGCAGGTGCGTGTAGGCAGGAATGATCACCCCCTGATCCTGCTCGCAACGCCCGATGAATGCTCGCTGCAATTCCCGCAGTTGTTCGTCCAACCGATCGATGGCGTCCCGGACCCACAATCGCAAATCGGTAGCGACCTGGTCGTTCCGACTCCGCCCGGTGTGCAACTTGCGCCCGACATCACCGATCCGGTCGATCAAGGCTTGTTCGATATTCATGTGTATATCTTCCAACTCCTGCCGCAACGGAAACGTACCGGCTTCCAACTCCTGTTGGATCTGTTGCAGGTTTTCGACGATTTGATCACGTTCCTGGGTCGTCAAAATTCCCTGGTCTGTCAACATGGACGCATGCGCAATACTGCCCGCAATATCTTGTCGAAACAGCCGATAGTCAAAACTGATGCTTTCGCTAAACCGCTCAACTCGCCGATCAACGGCGGCATCGAAGGCACCACTGCGGCTGGGACTGGAATCGGTCAAGGCCGTTACCTCGGTTGGATATAAAACGATCAAAACGCTCGAATTTGAGCCTAGTGCAGCGTCTAACTTAAAAATTGGGGTTGGCGAGTCAATCTTGCTCGAAAAACCAATCGCTAAATTGAAGTGCCAACCCCAAAATCAATACTTGACGCGGCACTAGGCAGATTTCTACGACCAATATGTGATCGTCTCAAGGCTTATTGAAATTCCGGGCCGAAGGTCCGATGGTTTGCCTAGCCAGCCTGCAGGTCTGGGGCGGGATTTAATCGAAAGGCAGGGGCGAATGCCTGGTCATTTGCATCGGTTCAAATGTGATTTTGCCTCGGTAGTGGCGGCAGCGATTAGCCCACGGCGTGAGCCGTGGGACGAAGGGGCGAGAAATTCCAAGCCCCGGTAGGGGCGGCAGCGAACGGGAAACTTGTGGAGGTTAATACGCTCGGTGCTGCCAGTTGGGGGCAAATACTCTCCCTCGGCCGAATCGGCCTGTCGAAGGGGCCGCTCGCTTGCGCTTCGGGCTTGTATTGACGGCGACAAGGCGAAGGGTGTCGACGTTGTGACTTTCGCGGAGCTTGCACTACTCCGCTGTCAACACGGCCGAATCGGCCATGCTACCAGCCTACTTCTTTGAGCGGGGTACGTGCTGGTCGATCAGGATGGCATTGCCGTCTGGATCGGTGATCACGAAGTGTGCGGGTCCGTCTGACGATTCGTCGGCTTCCTGGACTGGCTTGATCCCTTGCTTTTTCAGCTCCGCCTGGAGTTCGCGAACATCCTGGAATTCATCCAGCGGATTGCCGTCACTGTCCCAGCCCGGGTTGAAAGTCAAAATGTTCTCCTTAAACATGCCCTGAAACAGCCCAATTTTGGTGGTCCCATTTTTCATCACGACCCAGTTTTGTTCCAATTGACCGCCACTTTGCTGGAAGCCAAGTTTTTCGTAAAACGCCTTGGACTGGTTGATGTCTTTGACGGCCAGGCTGACTGAAAAATTACCGAGTTTCATGTTTGCCTTGTTGGTTGAAGGTTGAGCAGCTGGGACGGCGGTCGGTCGCGAAACGGAGTCACCAATGATTCCGGTTGACGCCAATAATGATCCCAGCACCAGCGAGATCCCCACGACACTTGTTGCCAGTGATTGGTGAATTCTAACGTGGTGGAAACAACACCGTAGTGGATTGCTTTTCATGTGATTGTTCAGATTACGATGGTAGCTGAAGGACTGAAAAAAGTTAAAACGGGTACTGCTTGAGATTTGTTCTTCGAGCAATTTTGTGTATGGCCATTAGTTTGGCAACGGGCGAGCAGGTCGGCTTGACATATCTTGCGAAAATTCTGGAAAGGTGAAAATTGCCATCCAATCAACCAGCTTCCGACTACATCCAACGGACCAATGCAGCGATCGACTATATCGTGCAAAATCTGGACGGTGATTTGCGGTTGGAGCCAATCGCGTCCATCGCCGGATTTTCACCCTTTCATTTCCACCGCGTATTCAAGTCGTTGATGGGTGAGACGTTGAACCAGTTTGTCAAACGGCAACGGCTGGAACGAGCGTTGTACTTGATGTCGCATGCGCCGGGGCGCTCGCTGACCGAGGTTGCGCTGGACTGTGGATTCTCTTCTTCGTCGGATTTTTCCCGTAGCTTCAAATCGCGGTATGGTTCGTCCCCCAAATCATTTTGCCTGGATGAGTTTCGTAACTCGAGGCGGCAGGAATTTGAGGACACGATGGCCAGCTATGAACAGGGCCCGCAGTTGACTCGGTTGCCACCAGGGGAAAATCCGGATGGATTTCAGGCGACGATTCGTGAACTTCCGCCGCGGACGGTGGCCTACATTCGTGTCTTGAATCCGTATCAGTCTCCGGGTGTGGTGGAAGCCAGCCAGCGGTTGCTTGCCTGGGCCGAGCAACGTCAGTTGGCAGACGGACAATGGCTGGGTTACATGTGGGAAGAACCCGAGCTCGTGGCAATCGAGGATTGTCGCTATGACGTTGGGCTGGTGATCGATGAAGATCAGTTTCCGTTTCAGCCACAGGATGAGATCGGTCGCTACGAATTTCCTGCCATGCTGGTGGCTGAGGTCGAAGTTGCTGGCGATATCATGCTGGAGCAACGCGCGTTCGATTGGCTGTACGCCACCTGGCTGCCGCAGAGTGGATATCTGCCAGATGATCAGCCGGCGTTTGAAGTCTGGCGGGGGCGGCCGTTTGAGCATGGGATGGAATATTTTGAGCTCGGCTGCCAATTGCCAGTCAAGCGACGTTGACAACCGGCAATGCATCGCGATCCGGCCGCTATTTCTGGCAAATCGCACCCCCCTGCGAGAAATACCGATAGATTCTAAACTGTTGGTTTGCGATCAGACCAACCCATAGTGAACGCCATGACACGAGTCCTCCTGACCACAACTTCCTTTCAGGATACACCCGGAAGTCACCACCAATTGCTGGAACAACAAGGCTGGGAAATCGTCCGCGAGCGTGGACCGCTGCCGGAAGAAAAGATGCTGGAGCTGGCTGGCGATTTTGATGGCTTCATCTGTGGCGACGATGCCATTACCGCCGCCGTAATTGACAAGTCACTGCCGCGGCTGAAGTGGATTTCCAAATACGGCATCGGCATCGACAAGATTGATAAACAATACGCGACGGAAAAAAATCTGCCGATCGGTTTTTGCCCCGGCGTCAATCACACCACCGTCGCCGAACACACGTTCGGGCTGTTGCTGAACCTGACCAAAAAGATCTTCGACGTGGGGCAGGAAACGAAGCAAGGCAAATGGACTCGCTTGACCGGCAACGAGATCATGGGCAAGACCATGGGGATCGTTGGTATGGGACGGATCGGTAAAGCCGTGATTGAAAGGGCCAACGCGTTTGGCGTCAAATGCATCGCTTACGATGTTTATTGGGACAAGCAATTCGCCAGCCAGAATAAAGTTCGACGTTACGACTCGATCGAGCAATTGTTTGCCGATGCCGATATCATTTCGCTGCACTGCTTCCTGGATGACACCACCGAGAATTTAATCAACGCCGATTCGATCGCCACGATGAAAGACGGTGTCGTCATTCTTAATTGTGCTCGAGGCGAGATCGTCAATACACAGGACATTGCCGCGGCATTGGAATCCGGGAAAGTCGGCGGGTATGGTGCCGATGTGCTGGAAGTGGAGCCTCCTCCAGCCGACCATCCATTGTTTTCCACACCGAATACCTTGATCACGTCGCACATCGGATCACGAACTTATGAATCGGTCGTGCGGCAGGCAACGAAAGCCGTCAATAATGCCATCGCGTTTGTCGCTGGCGAGCCTCCGGAAGCCCAAGCGAATGTTTTGCCGGGGCAGGCAGCAACTGGCAAAGAGGTGTCCTATATCGTTGATCCCGCCCAACACGATCAATTGGTCACCGCGGCCTACTTGAACCGTGGTTACAGTCAGGCCGAAGCAGAAGCGGCGACCAAATTTTGTCGCATGGCGGCTCACTATGGCATCAAGACTCACAATGCCATCAAAGCTTTGCACCTCGATCATCTGTTCGGCAGCGCAACTGGCGGATGTAAGCCTGGTGCGGAACTGGAGAAAATCCCCAGCCGCTTCGAAGGATCCGAAATCTGGAATGCCAATTTGAAGCTCGGCCAATCGGTTGCGTTTGAGGCAATTGAGCGTTGTATCGAACTGGCGGACAAATATGGTGTTGGTCAAGTCAGCGTCGACAACACGTTTCACTACTTGTGGGGCGGTGGATACGTGATGGACGCGGCGCTGCGTGGCTATATCGCTTATACCAACTGCACCTCGACGTTGGCAGAAGTTGTACCCTTCGGCGGCAAGTTCCCCACGCTGGGCACGAATCCTCATAGCTGGGGCTTCCCCACGCAGGATGCGGTCGGGTTTCCGATCGTGATCGACTGGGCAACCTCAACCGTTTCGATGGGTCGGGTTCAGCAGTTTAAGCGGGAGAAGAAGTTGCTGCCCAATCAGGCTGCGATCGACCAATACGGCGTCGAGACGAATGACCCTCACGAAGCCGTCTCGCTGTTACCCTTCGGTGCCCATAAAGGCTACGGTCTTTCTCTGATCAACGAATTGACGGCGGCATTGATTGGCGGGTCCCTGCCAACGCTACGCGGGACCAAGGTCGAACCGCCACAGAAGTCTTCGACTAATTTCTACTTCCAGGTCATTCACCCCGATGCGCTCAGTGCCGGTTTGTTTGCCGGCGGTAAAACCCAGCAGGAAAATCTCAAGGCGGTCCTGGAAGATATTCTCGGACACGGCAATGCCGAAGACTGCATGCTGCCAGGGGAGATCGAAGCCAAGGCGGCTCAGGCCAGCGAAGCCGCGGGCGGTCTGTTGTTTACGTCTGCCGAAATTGATTCCTTTAACGAAATTGCTCACGAGTGTGGTCAACCGCCGTGGAACAAGTCAACCTTGCCCAACACGGCCATTTAATACATCCAACAAGTTGGCGCTCAGGTTGGATTGTCGACTGGCTCGTTTTTTGCGAGACGCATCTTGTTGATCCTGTTAATCTTGTCCATCCTGTTCCTTTTTTCGGACCCTGTCTCAGAATGGACAGCGTACGCAAGATTTACCTGGAAGTTTGACAGGATGTTCAGGATCAACAAGATTGACGAGGATGCTTTCTGGTGGTCGATCCCTGCGACTACGAATCGGGTGAACGAAAACTTTCGCGGAGCAAAGACGACAATCCTGCACCGATGCATTTTTTTCCTGGCTTAGGCGATAGTATTCCGAAAGCGTACAGCTTCAAAAAAACAAACCTCAACCTGAAACGAACGAATGTCAGATCTGTTTTCCCTTCAAGACAAAACGGCCGTAGTGATCGGCGGGACCGGCGAACTATGCGGCGCAATGGCGCTGGCAATGGCTAAAGCAGGCGCCGAAGTGGTGCTGGTCGGACGCAATGAAACAAAAGCGGAAGCCAAATTGAATGCGATCCAGGAAGCGGGTGGCAGCGGTTATTTTGTCGCCGCCGATGTCTCTTCTCGAGACAGCATTCAACAGCTGCTCGATACAGTAGTTGCACGATCAGGGAAATGTGACATCCTGGTCAACGGTGCCGGCACCAATTCGGCGACTCCCTTTCTGGAAGTCAGCGAAGAAGAATACGATCGCATCTTCGCAACCAATGCTAAAGCCGTGTTCGTAGCCTGTCAGGTGTTTGGGAAGTACTTTATCGATAACAACATTCAGGCCTCGATCATCAACGTGGGGTCGATGTCAGGTGTGATTCCGCTGTCCCGAGTGTTTACGTATTCGATGAGCAAAGCCGCGGTGCACAATATTTCCAAAAACCTGGCTCGTGAATGGGCTACATCTGGCGTGCGAGTCAATACGCTGGTGCCCGGTTTTTTTCCGGCTGAACAGAATCGCAAAGTTTTGACACCTGAGCGAGTTGAACAGATCATGGGCCACACGCCGATGAAGCGTTTCGGAGAAGCTCAGGAACTGGACGGTGCGACACTGTTGCTGGCTTCTCAGGCAGGATCGTTTATCACTGGTTCAGAAATCATCGTTGATGGTGGTTACGCGGCGATGACGATTTAAATGCTGGCTGGAGAGTCAACTTGCGTTTAGGTTCAGATATTTTTTGACCTGGCCGGCTGGAATTCTTCTACGGAAGCTGCATAGCCGATTTACCGCAGAGGCGCAGAGAGCACAGAGTTGTTATGAGAGAATTCTCCATGAACTCTGCGGCTCTGCGGTTTTCTCTTGATTGATCTTGCCGTAAATACTTTAACCCAACTGGATTCAATGAAACTCGAAAAATACAGCTTTGGAATGGGAGATCGTTTTCTGCACCAGGGGCGAGCCCAACTGCAGGCGGTCATCAACGCTCAGCAGGAAGGTTGTTTGATCACTCCGGTCTGGAACAAGTCCAACCGCGAACATCAAACCGTCAAGACAAAGCCCGATTCATTGCGAGCCGAAGCCGACGCGGCGGTGAAGGAATTGAACTTTACCGGGGCTTATCGGGTCGACGCCGATCACATCAATCTGGAAACCGTGGGGCCGTTTCTGGAATGTAGTGACTTCTTCACGATCGACGTTGCCGATGCGATTGGCAAACCAGCCAGCGACACCGCGATTGCTGATTTCGTAAACCGCCATTCACGGTTTGTTGGTGAGCTGGAAATTCCAGCGGCCGGAACGTTTACGGTGACCGAAGACTTGATCACTCAGGTGGCTCGTGATTTCCTGGCGGCGGTTGAACTGGCGGGGGAAATCTATCGCCAGATTGAACAGCAGAAAAGCGACTCCTTCATCGCCGAAATTTCGATGGACGAAACCGACCAGCCGCAAACGCCGTTGCAGATGTTTTTCATCCTGGCCGCGATCGCCGACCAGCAGATTCCTGTCCAGACGATTGCTCCCAAGTTCACCGGTCGATTCAACAAAGGTGTCGATTACGTCGGAGATCTGGCTCAATTCGAAAAGGAATTCAACGATGACCTGGCTGCCATTGCGTTCGCGATCGACCAATTTGGTTTGCCTGAGAATCTGAAACTGAGTGTGCATTCGGGGTCGGATAAGTTCTCCATTTACCCGGCAATTCATCGGGCGTTGCAGGAAACGGGGGCCGGTTTGCATGTGAAAACCGCGGGGACCACCTGGTTGGAAGAACTGATTGGGTTGGCGGAAGCTGGTGGCGACGGGCTGGAAATCGCCAAGGAGATTTACGCTGGAGCGTTGTCCCGCATGGATGAACTGTGCCAACCATACGCGACCGTGATTGACATTGATTCGTCAGCGTTACCCACCGCAGCAGACGTTGCCGGCTGGGATGGCCAACGATTTGCCGAAACCTTGCGTCATGACCAGGCCAATGCCAATTACAATCCCAGCTTCCGGCAATTGTTGCACGTCGGTTATAAAGTCGCGGCTGAACTGGGGCAGCGATATTACGATGCGTTGGAAAAATACGAATCGGATGTCTCGCGGAATGTGACCGAGAACCTTTGGGAACGGCACATCAAACCGATCTTTATTGGTTGAGCGAAAATCTCAAATGGTTAATTTCAAATTCTTTAACTCTACCATTTTGCATGTAGTGTTTTCAGCAAAGAGGTGACAGCGGTTTGCAGATCGGAGTAAATGGCTGGTCACTTGGCCCACGACCGGGCTTCAAAGAAACGCAAAGACACGAAATCGCAAAGATGCAAAGATTTTTAATTAGACATGAACGACAAATGGTTGTGCAGGACCAGCCTTGGTGAAAAACCGAATGAAGTTAAGGAATCGAACGACACTTTGCGACTTTGCGTTCATTCATTGCAACCTGTTTGTTGATTTCGATATACATATATTCCGGTAGTGCCAGCAAATTCTAAATCTCAAATCTTCAAATCCAAAATATCAAATTTCAACCATGAACATTAAACCTGCCTCTGAATGCCAATTCGATATCGTTTCGCTGGGCGAAGTCATGTTGCGTCTGGATCCCGGCGACGGCCGGGTGCGGACCACCCGTCAGTTTGAAGTCTGGGAAGGGGGCGGTGAATACAACGTCGGTCGTGGCCTGCGGCGTTGCTTTGGGATGCGAGCGGCGTTGGTTTCGGCGTTTGTCGATAACGAAGTCGGTCGCTTGCTGGAAAACCTGATGCTGACTGGCGGCGTGAATCTGGATTTTGTCCAGTGGGTTCCCTTTGATGGTGTGGGCCGCGCAGCACGCAATGGACTGAACTTTACCGAGAAAGGATTCGGCGTCCGAGCGGCACTGGGGACTTCCGATCGGGGGCACACCGCGGCTTCCCAGATGAAGCCGGGGCAAGTCGACTGGGATCACTTGTTTGGTAAACTCGGTGTCCGGTGGTTGCACACCGGCGGTATCTTTGCCGCTTTATCCGACACGACTCCGGAGGTGATCAAGGAAGCACTGACGGCCGCGAAAAAATACGGCACGATTACATCGTACGATTTGAACTATCGCGCGTCGTTGTGGGAAGCATTCGGCGGCAAGGAGAATTGCCAGCAAGTCAATCGTGAGCTCGCACCCCTGGTCGACGTGATGATCGGCAACGAGGAAGATTTTACCGCCTGCCTGGGGCTGGAAGTCGAAGGCGTCGATGAAAACATGAAGGAACTTCCCGTCGAAGGGTTTTCACGAATGATCAAGCGGGCGACGGAACAGTTTCCCAACTTTCACGTGATTGCCACCACCATGCGGGGCGTAAAAACCGCGACGATCAATGACTGGGGAGCGTTGTGCTGGATGGACGGTCAATTGTGCGAAGCAACTCATCGGCCGGAAATGGAAATTTACGATCGCGTTGGCGGCGGAGACAGTTTTGCATCCGGGCTGATTTATGGTCTGATGACGACTGGGGATCCGCAACAGGCCGTTGATTACGGTGCCGCCCATGGCGCGTTGGCGATGACCACTCCCGGTGATACCACGATGGCAACCCTGGCTGAAGTCGAAGCGCTGATGAAAGGCAAATCGGCGCGGGTAAAACGGTAGGGTTGGGTCTCAGCTTACAAATCGCAGCACCAGGTTTCAGGTTGAAAGTCTCATGACCACGACGGTACAACTTCCATCGAACCTGACATCCGTGTTTGACATTGCGGCACGGTTGGATGCGTCGGACATCCATCTCGCGACCGGCGAGCCGGTTTACGTGCGTGTCGCCGGTCAACTGAAACCGCTGGGCGGTTTGGCAACCGATAACGGGTTGAAAGGATCGGCGCTGGTGTTCGATCCGGTTGCTCAGCAGGACGTGGGTGATTTATGCCAGTTGTGCCTGACCGGACAACAGCAGGAAACGTTGAACGAACGTGGTTCGGCCGATGGCGCGTTCACCTGGAACGAGATCCGTTTCCGCTTCAACGTGTTTCGCCGCAACAATGAACTCTGCTTCGCGATTCGTCGACTGGCCAGTGCGATTCCCAAGTTAGATCAACTGGGCATCGACAATCGGCTGTACAACGTTTGCGACATGAAAGACGGCCTGGTGCTGGTTGCCGGTCCAACCGGTTCCGGTAAAAGCACGACTTTGGCATCATTGCTGGATCGCATCAATCAGACGCGGCAGTGTCACATAGTAACCATTGAAGATCCGGTCGAGTTCCTGCACCCGTCGGCGACGGCGTTGGTCAATCAGCGGCAGATCGGCCCGGACGTGGGCAGCTTCCACCAGGCGTTGCTGGACGCAATGCGGCAGGACCCGGACGTGATCCTGGTCGGTGAACTGCGCGATTTGGAGACAGTGCGGACCGCGATCACGGCAGCTGAAACGGGGCACCTGGTTTTCGCCACGGTCCACGCTGGCGATACCAAGACTGCCGTCGAACGCTTGATCAGTGCCTATTCGGCCGACGAACAACATCTGGCTCAGCGGCTGGTCGCGACGGTGCTCCGAACCGTCGTCGTCCAACACCTGTTGCCGCGACAGGACTCGCCCGATGAAGCAGGGCAGGGCAGGCCGCCGTCGCGAGTCCTGGCGACCGAACGAGTGTACGTCAATTCCGGCATCGCCAACTTGATTGCCACCGGTAACCTGACGCAACTGGTTTCGATCATCCAGACATCGGGCGAGGAAGGCATGTGGACGTTGGACGAGTCACTGGCCAAGCTGCTGCGGCAAGGCTTGATTTCCGAAACCACGGCCAGATCGTTGGCGCGTCAGCCGGACATGCTGGGGCAATTGGCCCGTCGGCGCTAACAGGCATGCTGATGAACGAATCCGACAATCCTTATCTCACGCCTCAACCGACCGAACCGGCGAGTCGGCTCAAGTCAAATTCCAGTACATCACCAACTGGCGTCGCTGGCGTTTTGGAAATGCTGGCGGCAGTAGCAACATGGCTGCTAACCGGGTTCGTGTACCTGGGGTGGATTCCAACGCTTGCCCGCAGGTATCAGGCTTGGGGATTCGACCGGTCCCAGTTGACGAGGTTGGCGATCGATTATCCCTGGCTTCGATACCTGCTGGTGATGGCCACCTTGATCATTCTGTTCGCGGCCGTGAGAGTATCGCATGTGTTGCGAAGACGTCGAGCCTCGGTTTACACCGGCTGGATCACTTACGTGGCCGCGGCAATCTGCCTGACCGTGGCTGCTCTTTTCTTGTATTGTGCAATGCAAACGGCGCTTCTTCATCAAAGCATGAGTGGAGTGCCATTGGATTTGGGTCCATTTTGATTCCCTCGGTCCTGGCAAGCAGCGGACTGCGGTTGCTGGTCCGTCATCGTCTCGCCATACTTGTAGGGTGCTCAACCGTTTCGGGAACCTGATCGATGCGCCTCTCTGACAACCCCCCACTGCTGGATATGGATCAAGTCAAAGTTGATCCGGTCTGGGCGCTGCGCATTCCGGCCAACCTGGCGACGCGGCGGCAGGTGCTGCCGTTCACACGGCTGAACGATGAAGTGCTGGTCGCATGCAAGGATCCAAAGGACGAGCAAAGCATTCAGGCGATCAAACGCTATATCCCCGAACAGATTCGGGTCGTTTCAGCCGAACCCCATTCGTTGTTTCGTTCGATCCAAAAGATTTTCCAGGACACCGTTCGCTGGAATGGCAATCAAAGTGACCCGGTGCGGATCCAGTTTACGGGCAGCCAGATCGAACCCGACGCTGAGAACATTGTCGCTCTGGGCGATGAGATTTTTCATGCTGCGTTGATTCGCAATGCGACCGACATTCATATCGAACCGACGTCGCAGGATTTGCGCATCCGATTGCGAGTCGATGGCCAACTGGATTTGTATCGCCAGTTGCCGGTCGCGATTCATTCGCCGCTGGTCTCACGCTTGAAGGTCATGTCGGGGATGGATATTGCCGAACGGCGGGCTCCCCAGGACGGACGATTTACGCTCAGTTCCGAGCACAGTCGCGAGATCGACATCCGGACCGCCACGATTCCGACCAAGCATGGCGAACGGATGACGTTGCGGTTGTTGGCAACGCAGACACAGGAATTGACGCTCGATCGGTTGGGGATGTCAGAACGAGACCTGGTGACCTTTCGCAAGGTAATCGACATGCCCAATGGCATGATCTTGTTGACCGGTCCGACGGGATGTGGCAAAAGCACGACGCTGTATGCTGCCATTCGCAACTTGATCAAGCAGCGATCGTTGAACGTCTTGACGATCGAAGATCCTGTGGAGTACGTCGTCGATGGCGTTTCACAGATTGAAGTTGACTCGGGCGATAAAGTCAGTTTCCACAAAGCCTTGCGCAGTATCCTGCGTCACGACCCCGATGTGTTGATGATCGGCGAGATTCGCGATGAGGAAACTGCTGAGACGGCAATTCGCGCTGCGTTGACTGGGCACCTGGTGTTTACCACGTTGCACGCCAACTCGGCCGTCGGTGCGATTACCCGTTTGGCGGACATGGGGGTGAAGCCGTTTTTGATCGCCGCGGTGTCGCGCCTGTTTGCGGCTCAGCGGTTGGTTCGACGGCTGTGTGAGCACTGTCGGGAACCGTACGCGATGCCCGAATCGGAAGCCTTGCTGCTGGAGAGGCCGGAGTTGACCGGCGAAACGATTTTTCGCCCGGTGGGCTGCCAGTTTTGTGCCAGTACCGGGGTCACCGGGCGAGTCGGGTTGTTCGAACTGATCGCGTTCGACCGGGAGATTGCCAGAATTGTCTCCAGCCGGCCAGATGAAACGCATATTCAGAAACTGTTGACCGAACGCAATCACCCGGAATTGATGGACGACAGTATTGATAAACTGTTCCATGGGCTGACGTCGATACAGCAAGTGGCCAACATGATCAGTCCCTGGTAACTGGCGATGCCCGAGTTTCGATACAAAGCCCGAGACAACAACGGCGCGGTCCGGTCCGGCGTGGTGGATGCCACCAATCGGTCCTCCGCGGCATCGTTGTTGCGCAGTCGCGGATTGATCGTAACTGGCGTCGATCCCGTCGACGAACCGCAACCGGGGGCTCGAGCGGCATTTGAGTTGTCGCGTTATCTTCCGGTGCGATCGGTGGACGTCGAACTCACGCTACAGCAGCTGGCGATGATGATTCGCGGCGGCATGCCATTGCTTTCGGCGTTGGTTACGATCGTCGACCAGTCGCCTCGGTCGTCCATGGCCGCCATCTGGAAAGACGTCATCGATGATATTCAGTCGGGGGACAGTCTCTCGGTCGCCGTAGAACGGCACAAATGTTTTCCAGACTTTGTGGTCCAGTTGATTCGCGTCGGTGAACGGACCGGTGAATTGGCTCCGGTCCTGCATCGATCAGTCGAAACGATGCGTTCGCGCCGCCGCAGTTTGCAAGACGTGTTTGCCGCGTTGATCTATCCTGTGATGGTCGTCTTGATTGCCATTGGCGTGACCGTCTACATGGTGGTTTACCTGATTCCCAGGCTGGAGGTGTACCTGCAGAACCTGGGCAAGGACATGCCGCCGATGACTCAAAATCTGATCAACGTTTCGATCTGGCTCCGGCAGTACTATCCAGTGATCGTCATCATTGGTAGCGGTGTGTTTGTGTTTGCGCTGGTGGCGTTTCGCAGTGCCGAAGGGCGGATGTGGTTCGATCGAAACTTGTTGCGGATTCCAGTTGCCGGTCGGCTGATGCGATTGTGTGAGACATCGGCGTTTGCCCGGTCTCTGGGTGTGATGCTGGGCAGCGGGATCACGTTGATCGATGGGTTGCTGACCGTGGAAAAGCTATTGCTGAATCGGTATTCTGCCAAGTCTGTCAGCGATGCTCGTGATCGGATCATTCGCGGCCAAAGCTTCTCTGATGCGTTGGACGATGATGCCGGTTTTTCGCCGATGCTGAAGAAGATGATTGCTGTCGGGCAGCAGTCGGGCGACTTGCAAAGTGTCCTGGATGAAGTTGCCGAATTCCATGAAGATCAGTTTCGATCATCAATTCGCAGTTTGAATGCGATTTTGACACCAGCCCTGACGATCGGTGTCGGAGCCGTCGTCGGCTACGTCTACATTGCTTTTTTCGTGGCGCTATTGGCAGCGGGTAGTTAGGCCGAAAGGCGAAAGTTTTCGTCGACACGCTTTTTCGCCGCTAATAAAAGCCCGAAGCGAAAGCGAGTGGATCCTTTAATGGCAGGTTTTTGAGATCCACTCGCTTGCGCGTCGTACTTGTATTGAAAGACTCCGCCTGGAGCGAAGAACGAACCGCAGAGACGCAGAGGTCGCTGAGGATTCACCAAGTTCCATTCAAATGTTTGCAAGCTCTCTGTTCTCTGCGCCTCCGCGGTTTTTATTTTCTGATGCTGCTAAGAGCTTTTTTTCGATGCCGTTGTTCGAATGGGCGAGGGGCTTGCTAACCCCGCCAAGCCCGTAAATCTGGAACAATCGGCGTTTTCGGACCCTCCTTCGGGCTGGTTTGCCTAAACCCGATCGCGACGGGCAGATTGGAAACTCTTGCTCGTCGACGTTAACATGGAAGGATCACGTTCTTTTTGCCCAGATTGACAGGTACGTCATGAATCGCTGGTTGCTATCGATTGCCGTTGTCATCACGCTGACAGGATTCTCTGGTGTTGTTTCGGCTCAGGAAAACGATCCGACGGCCAAATCAGACATCATCAACAAGACGCTTTCCAAGATTCGCGACGTTGAGAAACTGGACGGCTTCGTCGAGCAAAACGAATTGCTGAAAAAAGAAAATCAGCAGTTGAAAGCTGAACTTGCTAGCATCAAGAAACAGCTCGCCAAATTGACGGCGGATTTCGAGCAGCAGAATGCCAAAATCCGCAAGCAACTGCTGCAAACGCCTACTTTTCAAGTGTTATCCAAGGTTATCAGCGGTCCATCCAGTATGGCGTTACTGAAAACCAGTACGACTCAGCTGCGCGTCAAGGCCAACACCAAGCTTTCGGTTCCGGTATCGGAGGGAGCATGGGTCTTGATGGAAGTCCGGGAAATCTCTAAAGACATGATTGTGCTCTACTTTCCCGAGTTGGAGCGCGAAGTGTTTTTATACGATTAACCCCCTTCCCCCAGCAGTGCAGGATGCACTGCCGCCGATTTATGACACGGATGTCAAGCAATCTATTGGCGACACTCCGGCTTGGACTGACCGGTGTCCGAGTTGCCCGCGCATCGATTCGGCATTGGTCTGAACAGCCGTCGTTTTTGCCGTCCAGCCTGGCTGGTGCGGCGTTTCAATCAATGGCGTTTTTCTGCTGTCTGGGATGGCTTGCTTTCAGCGCCGTCGATAGTCACGCGCAGGTACAGGATACTCCCAACGCTCCAACAGCGATTCGGCCGATCCTGGAACCGGAAGAGGGTACCAACGATCCGCCCCCAATCATCACCCCGTCGGATCTTGAACCGCTGATCATTCAGAATGATCCGGCGTTATCGACGCAGTATATTCCGTCTATCCAGCTACCATCACGCTTGATTGAGCTGGTTGACTTCCGCGACCAGCCGCTGGGCGAAGCGATGCGACTGTTTTCGGAGCAGTCTGGTTTGAATATCGTTCCGTCGACCAACGCGAACGAAATGAAGATCAATCTGTACCTCCGCAATGTCCAGGCGATGGACGTGCTGGAGAATTTGACCAAGACGCATGATTTGTATTATCGCGTCGACGAAAAGTCGGGTGTGATTCGGATTTATACCACCGAAGAGTACGAACAAAACCTGACGAGTTTTCGAGAAGAACAGACTCGCGTGTTCACCCTGCTGTATCCCAATCCGATCGACGCGGCGGTCGCGATCCGGGACCTGTTCGGCGATCGCGTGCAGCTCAACTTCGGCGTTGGCGACCAGGATTCTGTGTTGGATCTGGCTTACCGTCTGAATCGATTTGATCTGGTTGATAGTCGCAGTCTGGGTTTGGGCTCGTTTCAGGGGACGTATGCTTACGGCGCAAATTCATTTAATCGGTTGAATGGTCTGGGCGGATTCGGCAATCTGCCAATCAGCTCGACCCGAAATCAGGTTGACGAATCGAAGCCGCTTTCGGATCTATCTGCTGAGCGGATTCAACAGTTGATTGATGCGCTCAACGAACGGACTCAACGCGCCCCACCTCCACCGGACCCGAACGATCCGATTTCAAAACTGTTGAAAGAACGTCAGGCAACCATTTATGTAACCGTCGTCCGCCGCAACAACCAGGTGGTTGTCCGGACAGGTGACGAAGCGACCATGCGACAGGTCGAGGAACTGGTCACCAGCCTGGACGTGCCCACGCCGCTGGTGTTGTTGGAAGTCAAAGTCATGTCGGTGTTGTTGGACGATCAATTTCGCAGCGTGTTTGATTATCAGTTTTCCGACGGCAGTACGACTGCGGGCGGATTCACCACGGGAGATATTCTGCCGACGCCGTCGGACGCATTGTCCGGAGATGCCCGGAGACTGGTCTCGATGATTCCTGGGGGCGGGACACTGAACCAGGGCGACTTTACATTTCAATTCGTCAACAACAGTTTCCGCACCCGGATGCAGCTGCTCGAAGATGACAACCGGGTCACCGTATTGAATACGCCGCTGTTGCTGACGGCAAACAACGAGGTCAGTCGGATCTTCATCGGTGATACGATTCCGTTCACTGTTGGTTTCAATTCTCCGCAGGTGATTACCGGTGGCAATAACAATACCACGATCGCAGGTACCCCGATTACTGAATTGCGCGATGTAGGGCAGTCATTATTGATCACACCTTCGATCAACGCCGACCGAACAGTAACCTTGCGAGTGGTTCAGGAAAACGCTCGGCGAGTCATCAACGGGGGGCGCATTCCAGTGTTGAATACCAATGGCGTGATTACCAACCAGGAGGTCGATACTGTGAATCGAAGTACGATCAGCGGTACCGTCGTGGCCAAGGACGGTTTGGCGGTGGTACTGGGCGGTTTGATTGAAGATGAAGTTGCTGATGCTCGCGAACAGGTTCCCGGAATTGGAAAATTGCCTGTCCTCGGCTTTCTGTTCCGCCGCCAGGAATCAGGTCGACTGCGACGAGAACTGGTTGTGATGATTCGACCTTACGTGTTCAACACGCCGTCCGAATCAGCTTCGATCAGTCAGGAATTATTGCAGCAGCTGAGCGTGCACCCCAACGCGATCGATTGTCAAAGCGGGATGCAAACCTTCGGGCCCCACGAGGTCGTCCAGGTTGAACTGGATGAGTGCGGTTTGCACCAGTCGTTCCGTTTCCACAATGTTGTCCCACGGGTTTATTAGTGAGCATGGCACGACCAACACCAACAACCTGGATTTGGGGCATGACGTTCTGCCTGCTGCTGGCCGCGCTGGCCACGGGGTGTTCGTTGTTCCCGTCCAGTAAATCGACCGAAGCCAGGTTGAAAACGGAAGTCGATCGTCCGACCGAAACCGGGGCCGGTCGTAACAGCGACCAGGGGGTGCGGGAATCCAACGACGGTGCTGGGGCAGAGCAGGGCAGTGGAGCAAAAGTTCGGCTTGACGGCAGCCTTTCGCTGGGCGATACCGACAACCCGGCCCTCACGCCAGAGCAACTGGCGACGGCAATCAGCCAGTTGCTTGATGAAGACAAGTTGAACTCGGCCCGAGAGCTGATTCGCTTGTATCCCGATATCACTGCCAAGTTGATGGTTGCTTCCAACCCGCCCGATCTAACTCGAGAGCATCGGGATTGGATCGCCGATCACTACCTGGCGATCTGGGGGGCCGAACCCGAGGCTTACGTTCGTTTGAAACAGGCGTATCGCAGTGGCACCTTGAACGCGGTTCTGAACAACCAGTCGGAGTTTCTGAATCGCCTGCAAAACAATCGCCCTCAGGAAGCCCTGGAGTTGCGAATCAGTCGACAAGTTGCCGACAATGAGCTGTTGCAATCCGAAGCCTTGCGGCTCGAGGGGATGGCCTACCTGGTGATGGAGGAATATTCGGCGGCTTCCCAACGATTGCAGGCCGCGGCCGAGCTGCTAACCAGGGTGCAACCAGTGGAGGCCAACCGGATCCTGCTGTTGGTCGGGGAAACCGAACGTCGGGCTGGAAACCTGGAAAAGTGGAAATCGGCTTGGCGGACAGCGGTCACCTCGCATGCCAATATTCTGGCCCAACATGATTTGCATGATCCTGCCTTTTGGAAACAAGCCGCTTTCCTACGTCCATTGAAAAATGACTGGCCTGAAGAAATCGTCGCTCAATTGCGTCGCAAACTGGTCGATGATGGAATGAGCTACGACGGAACGGAATCAACCGAATCCGTTGTCTGGGCAACCATCGGAATGCAAAGCCTGGCTCGCCATGAATCGCAAAACGCTGTCCTGGCATTTAAAAAATCGGAAGCCACGGCCGTCAGCCTGCAGCTGAAGCAAGAATTACAGATGATGCAGGCGATCGGAATGATCGAAGGCGGCCAGGCCGGGCCGGCATCCGCCATCCTGCTTCGACTGAGCTCGCAGGATGGCATTTTGTCAGATCGAGCCAAGGCCGTACTGGCGGCCATGAAGCTGCAGAATGGCAGCCTCGCCCAGGGCATGAACTTGTTGCAAACTTCGATTCAATCGTGCACGCAATGGCCAGAAGGTGAACGGCTACGAGCCCAGGCTGATTACGCCTTGTCGTATCTGATGCGAGGCAAAGAGCAGCAAGGGGTGCAACTTTTGAATCAGTTGCACGAGCAGTTCCTGGCCCGAGATGACTTCTCGCAGGCCAGCCAGTGTCTGCAAAACCTGGCGACGTACTTCCAGCAAACAAAGCAGTCCAGGAAGTATCGCCAAACGATGGCTCGATTGGAATCGCTCGAAGAGCAGTCTTTCTGATCTGTAGCTGGGCAAAATAAAAACCCTCCCGCGAAGCCTGCGAGGAGGGCTTGGTAAGGTTGAGATGGAGCCGCCAATGCTACTTGGCGACTTTGACTTCGATCTTGCGCGGCAGTACCGTTTCCGATTTTGGCAAATTGATTCTCAATAAGCCGTGGTCGTAGGTGGCTTCAATTTTGTCTGCATCGACCTGTTGCCCAAATTCGAAGCTCCGTGAAAACTTGCCAGCGACTCGTTCCTGGCGAATCGCTTTGACACCCTCTTCGAGTTCTGGCAAAACTTTTTCGCCGGATACTTCCAGGCGATTATCGTGCATCTCCAGGTTGACGGACTCGGGATCGACACCCGGTAGTTCGACCAGCATCTCGTAGCCCTGTTCGGATTCGGTGACCGAGACCCGGGGAATCCAGCGTTCCGGGGTGGCTCCGTTGCTGTAACGGGAACCGAAGACTTGATCGAACAGGTTGTCGACATCAAATTGAAAATCACCAAATGGAGTGGCGACGCGGTTGTTACGTTGATTGAGTTTCATGGTTGCTCCTTGTAGTTGGAATGACATTTGTCAGTCAGCTAAAAACTCGATTCATTCAATTTGCAAGGTCCGTGCCAAAACCGTCGAATTTGATTTGACGCGGAAAAAACCAGTGTTTTTTGACGTTTGGCGGTGGGTTGTCAAAATGACAATCTGACAGTCGGTTAACGGGCGCTGTCTGAAAAAGCATCGATCGCGGGTACAGGCCGAGTCTTTTTCAAAACGAGAATGGAAATCACTCATGGCAGGACCAGCCAAGAAAAAACCACAGAGACACAGAGTCCACGGAGACCTGTTCGTGTAACTCTGTGCCTCTGTGGTGAATTTAGACCGTCGCGACCTATTGAGTTCTCGGGAAGTTCGCTTGGATAACCTTCGCGTGCGCTTCCGTCTTAGCGACGAACAAGGTCAGCCTCGACCGAAAGATAAGATGGTCACTGTGTATTAACTGACTAACGGTTCAATCCCAGCAACTGTTGACGGGCGGCGACAAACTGGTCGGCGGCTTGGGCGAGTGAACTCGGTAGTCGACTGCGAAACGTTTCCAGGTAATCGTCCTGTCCCGACTGGATCAGGTAGTGCAACCACTGGTCGGGTAGTTCCTGGTCCTCGGCAGATCCGATCGAGATCAGTTCCAGCAAATTGCGTTTGGCAGGCTTTCGATCCTGCTGTGTCGACCGCCAAGTCTGTCGGAGACCTTGTTCCGAACGAACGAGGTTGACGGCGGCGTCGCGGGCTTGCTGGTCGCCGCTGATGTAAATCGGCAAAACGAATACTCGGCCGAACTCGAATGATTCCTTCCAATCTCCGAGGATCGTTTTTTCTCCCGTCGCATGGCACTCTACCTTGAGCACGCCTCCACGCCAGTCACGCGGGACACGAAATTGGAGGGTCAGGTTTCGTGATCCCTCCAGCGTTTCTTTTCGGGAGCGATGAAAACGGAAAAACGCACCGGTTCCCCGGTGGCTGGATCCGCTGGCGACCAACACCTCGTGCTGCGGTGTTTCTTCATATCGGGTTTTGGTGGCGTTTCTGCTGCCGATTTCGCCATTGATGTTGCCATTAACCAACGACTCATACTTGCCGGTCAGGCTCAGCCCGATCCCGCGATTGAGTTCTTCGTTTTTTTCGATTGCGATCACGCCATTGATGTCGCTGACGGTTTGAGTTTTGGGAGCGAAGTCCTCAAGGGGGTGGGAGAACTGGTTCCAGTGAACATTGAATCGAAACTCGACAACCTGTCCGCGGCGTGTGCGTTGAACCTCGGAGGTAACGGGGATCGTGATTTGAACAATTTTCTCATCAGCCAATGGTGCGACCAGTTGGGGCGAGGCGTTCGGGTCAAGCGTTACGGTGCTGGCTCCGATTAGCGCAGGCACATCAAATTTGACCGGCGGCTCATCGGCGTAGGCGGTGGCGGCGAGCAACGCAGCGATGGCCAGGCAAGCGGGGCCAGGCAGAAAATGCAGTCGGATTGGTTGAACCTGGTTCATGGTTCGGCTCCTGTTGACGGTGGCGCGCAACAGCATTCCTTGACTGTCGATACGCAGAACAAGCTCCGTCGTGGAGCGACGTTTCGGGGAGGGTTCTACGACTTCCAAGCAGAAAGGTTCGCCGGGAGGCAAAATATTTTTGGTGAACGGGCAAGAGGATCCCGCTGGGCATTGTCTCTCTCGCCTCGCGATTCTTAAGCGATCACTGCATCTAACGCGACATGCCAACCGCAGAGACGCAGAGGTCGCTGACGGTCCGCAACGTTATTCTCAAATATCCCTGCAAGCTCCGCGTTCTCTGCGCCTCTGCGGTTTTTTGCTTGATTCTGCGTCGGGCTTGAAAAAACGTCGAAGCTAGAACAGCTGCTCGAAACTGGTAACCGAACGATGGTTGTGTTCGGCTTCGATTGGCTTGTTGCCCGGCCGCAGGCTGAGTGCCGTTTGCATGCCAACCGCCGCCGCGGCGTCCAATTCTTCGACCACATCGCTGACGAACAACACGCCTTCCGGAGTCTGTCCGATGTCCTTTGCAATTGCAGCAAAACTGGTTGGCTCGCGTTTGGGGCCGGTCGTGGTATCGTAGTGACCTGAAAGTTGCGCCAGCAAATCGCCCGCAACGGTGTGACCAAAAAACAATTGCTGAGCCGAGATACTTCCCGAGGAATAGATTCTGACCTCGATTCCCTGCTGTCGCCAACGCGTGATCGCGAGTGGCACGTCATCGTACAAGTGAGCGACCAGTTGGCCGCTGGTAAACCCGTCTTCCCAGATCAATCCTTGAAGCTGTTTCAAGCCCGTTGCTTTGACATCATCATCCATCAGTTGAATGACGGCCTCGCCGACCAGCTGCTGTTGTTCCTGCGCCGTGCCAGTGGGCCAATCCTGGGGATTGCGGCCGAGATCCTGGGCCAACAGCGGCAGGCAAGCTTGCACCGAATCATGCTGCCAGTTTTGCTGCAGAAAACGGCTCAAGTGCTGCCGCACGTAGGGAAACATCACGTCGTAAACGAAGCTGATCGAAGACGTGGTGCCTTCAATATCCAGCAACACGGTGTGGATGGCTTGCGTGTTCAATTTCCGATACGTCTCAGGCTTACGGGGCAGGGCAGGGCGGTTGAATCAGTATCATCCCAAGCGTGCAGAACCGTCGGGATCCGATCCACGGCTGTCGATGTACGATGGGCCCATGCACAGCGGCGAGTACTGTTGGTGGACCGGCTGGTCCATGTAGTGGGGGGCCCAGCCGGCAGGGTCCTCGAACAAGCGGATGCACCGAATTCGTTTCTCGGTGCACAAGTTGAACCAGTGGTGGGTCCCTTTAGGCACACTGATCAAGTCCCCCGATTCGACAGTGACGCTGAACACGGGTCCGTTTTCCGGATTGATGTGAAAGACGCCTGAACCTTCGACCGTAAATCGAACTTCATCTTCGGTATGAAGATGTTCCTTGTTGAACTTGTTCAACATTTCGTCCAGCCCAGGTGTCTCCGGGGTCACGTCGATCACGTCGGCGGTGACAAACCCGTACTCGGCTTTCAAGCGATCAATCTCGGGTTGATAGGCCGCCAGGATTTCTTCGCTGGAGGCTCCTTCACCAATCCGACCAGCGACGTCCCATTGTTCAAACACGATCCCCTGGGATTCCAGGTACTCACGAATTTCCTGAGGGTCGTTGATTTCCTGATTCTGGTCGGGAATATGTACGGATGCCATGGTGAAACCTGTTCAGCGAAGATTTGATAGATCGAGCTTCATTCTACCGCAAGGAAAAGCCAACGATCAACGGCCAGCTTGCCAATCAACTGAGCTTTTGCTGGCGGGCGATGCACTCAAACAGAAACTCGTAGATCTCAATGTGTCGGCGCGCGGAAAAAACGTCCTCACCCCAGGTGTACAGTCCGTGTTTTCGAATCAAAAAACCATGCGTCATGGGTTCCATGGGATCGATCAGGCGGGACTTGACCTCCTCGGCCAGCGTTGGGATGTCCTGGGTATTCTCAAAGATCGGCAGCCAATGGGATTCTTCGTGGCTGGTGATTCCTTGCAGGCCTTTGAGCATTTCGAAGCCGGAAATTTCAAAGCCGGCATCGGCAAAAAAATGATCTGACAGCAGCGTTCCCCAGACTGAATGCGTATGCAGGATGCAGCCGATACCTTCCTGTTCGGCCAATACAACGTGCAACATCGTTTCTGCTGAAGACTTGGGCTGGTCCGTTTCGATCGGTTTGCCATCGGCCCCGACGTGCACAAAATCATCGCGTTGCAATCGGCCCTTGTCTTTGCCGCTGGCGGTGACAATCAATTCCACGGGGGCAGTGCCGAGGACCACGCTGTAGTTACTGCTGGTGCCGACCGACCATCCTCGTTGGTGAAAGAACTGGCCACATTCGCGCAGCTGGTCGATCAACGATTCGTGGCTGGCGAGCGGGTGGTCAGGGGGCAGGGCAGGGGAGTCCGGAAGTTGCATCGCAGTGGGTCCTGGGTGGGAAAGCGTCCATCATAAATTCGAACTGGCATGATCGAAAGGTGTTCCGCGGTTTGTCTCCAGCGATTGCTGCCACCGACGCCCCCATTCAAATCTTCACAACGCCGCTATAATCAAGTGTTCGCCACCGCCGACCACCAGGAACAGTACACTCGAACTCGATGACAGGCTCCCAGCATTCGCCGAAAGTTTCCCGGAACCTGATTCATCGCTGGGTTTCCGATTCCCTGTCGCTGTTTGTGGTCAGCGTGTTGGGAACGATTCTGTTTTACGCATTGCGGGAGACCACGGACTATGCCTGGACGGAAGTCATGTTTGTCCTGTCGGCCGCGGTTTCCATTTCGATTCTGATTTCGCAAGCCTGCGATCCGTTTGCCGATGCAGCACAGTGGGTTGGCGTCAAATTGCGGATTCCACCCTCCGTGCGCGGGGCGACGTTGGATGCCATTGCCAGCAGTATGCCGGAACTGTTCACGGGTCTGTTCTTTGTCATGGTAGCGCTGACCGGGACCAAGGGGCAAGCGGAACGATTGTTGGAAAGTGCCGCGGGTTACGGATCGACCATCGCGACCTGTGCTGGCAGTTCGATCTACAACCTGATATTGATACCGGCGGCTTGCGCGTTTGCCGTTTCACTTCGTCGATCGTCGCGGCCGTTCATTGAAATTGGGCGTGACGTCGTCAATCGCGATGGCGTCTGGGTTGTGTTGGTTCAGGCCGGGCTGCTGTATTTTCTGTTCCAGCCCGAATTGCACTGGTGGATGGGTGTGATTGCGCTGGGGACGTACGGGGTGTATGTGTTGCACCTGTATCTTTCTACTCGAGTGTTTCGGCGGCAGCTTGATTCGGGAGATATCGACGTGGGCGAAGCAGGGGAGTCGGCCAGTTTTTTCTTTGGCCGGGCCAGTGTCGACTTGACTGGAAAAACGGCGACCATCATTTTGATTACCGCCACCACGATCGCAGCGGTGGCCTGCTACTTCCTGGTCGAATTGACCAACGCATCTGCCGAACGACTGGGCGTGTCACCATTTTTCGTGGCGGTGATCCTGACTGCAGCCGTGTCGTCGATTCCCGATACGTTCATGTCGCTGGGGTCTTCCTTGCGAGGCGATGATTCGGGGGCCGTTTCGAACGTTTTTGGATCGAACATTTTCGACATCTGTATCGGGATGTCCATTCCGCTGGTCGTCAGCTGCTACCTTAACGATTGGCAACCGATTCAGCTGGTGGACGAAAGTGGCCAGACGTTGTCCGGCGTCGTCGGGTTACGCGTGCTACTGTTTGTGCTCAGCCTGATTGCGCTGGGCTGCATGTGGTACTTCCGCAAAATTGAGCGTTGGACGGCGACCTTATTCTGTACGTTGTATGCCCTGTTTGTCGGCTACGCCGTGCTGGGAGCCTTGGGCGTGATCGAGGTTTAGGCTTGCCAGGGAATCCGCGAACCAACTGTTGTTTAATCCCAACACCGGCAAACACGGCTTCATCCGATGATCAGGTTGGACTAAACTGACCGTTAACCAAAGACTACCTAAACCGGGGAGAAGCAGTGTCCGTTGGCCGCGATTTTATCGGCCCCTTTCAACTGTTGCGGCTAATCCGTTCAGGAACCACAACACAGGTCTGGGAATCGGTGCGCACTGGTGAGAGCGAGCGAATTGCGCTCAAGGTCCTGTTGGGAAATTACCGCAAAGACAAGGACGAGATTGCTCAGCTGAAACACGAAGCCTTGATTGGTGGCGATTTGGACCACGACAACGTGATCAAGATTTTCGGCTATCACGACGATCAGGGATTTCCGTTGATCTCGATGCAGTTGTTCAATGCTCGCAACTTGAAAATTGAGATGCGTGAACGTCCCGAGTTCATGCTGCCCAATCTGTCACCGATCATACGCAAGTGTGCCTTTGGTTTGCGGCACTTGCATGAAAAAGGATGGGTCCACTGCGATGTCAAGCCCGATAACTTTTTGGCTGACGAGCAAGGCAACGTCAAACTGATTGACTTTTCGATTGCCACCAAGATGAAGAAAAGCGGGGGACTGGGCGCGCTGTTCAGTCGTCCCAAGTCCATTCGGGGCACGCGAAGTTATATGGCACCTGAACAGATTCGCCGTAAGCCAGCCGATCAACGAACCGACATCTACGGGTTTGGCTGTACGATCTATGAACTGATGTCCGGGAAAACGCCGTTTACCGCCAATACACCAGACGAACTGCTTAGCAAGCATCTCTCTTCCAGTGTTCCGTCTTTGGAATCCTGCAGCGATTGCTCGAAGCCATTTTCCGATATGGTCAGGAAAATGCTGGCCAAAGATCCAGACAAGCGCTTCCAGGACATGGATGAGTTTCTGGGCGTTTACGAACAGACCCAGATGTTCCGACCGGGTAAACGTCCCGAAGGTTTTCGTAAGTAAACTATCTTTCCAGCGGCGAACAGTTCGCTGGAGCTCAACATTTAGCCCCCCAGTTGGTGATCCCGATGGACTACCTCGACTTTGAAACTCCCATCGCCGATATCGAGCAAGAAATTGCTGACTTCAGTGCAACCGCTGACGACAGCGCCGAATCTGCTGAGCAACTGCGATTGCTGAAACGCAAGTTGACCGACACCACTCGCGAGATTTACAAGAATCTGACGCCGTGGCAAACCGTTCAGGTCGCACGTCATAAAGACCGACCGCACACAACGGACTATTTGTCGCTCGTGTTTGATGAGTTTGTCGAACTGCACGGGGACAAACTGTTTGGTGACGACCGCGCGATTCGTGTTGGCTTCGCGACGCTGGACGGAACCAAAGTGATGGTCCTGGGCCATCAGAAAGGGCGTACGTTTCAGGATCGAACGGAAAATTATTTTGGCTGTGCGCATCCGGAAGGGTACCGCAAAGCGATGGCTAAAATGCGGATGGCGGCTAAATACAAGTTGCCGGTGATCTGCTTGATTGATACCCCGGGAGCCTATCCGGGAATCGGTGCGGAGGAACGTGGGCAGGCGCAGGTGATCGCCGAGAACATGTACGAGATGTCTCGATTGGAAACCCCGATCGTCTGCGTTGTCATCGGCGAAGGCGGTAGCGGAGGTGCACTTGGCATCGGTGTCGGCGATCGAGTCGCGGTGCTGGAACACGCGTACTATTCCGTGATCAGTCCGGAAGGTTGCGCCGGGATCCTCTGGAAAGGCGCCGAACACGCCGAAAAGGCAGCCACGGCATTGAAGTTCACTTCCGGCAACCTGCTGGAACTGGGCATTGTGGATGAGATCATTGAAGAACCGCTGGGGGGCGCCCATCGCGACCACCATTCGATGGCGGCCCGCATGAAGTCATTTCTCAAACGCAACATCAAGGAACTGGCTCAAGTTCCAGCCGACCAGCTGCTTGACGGCCGCTACGAACGGTTCCGCAAGATCGGTGTGTTCGAAGAAGCCTCGGTTTAGCAAGATCCGGCAAATTTGAAACCGGCCGCCGACCACGCCATAATGGTCCCTCCTAACAAATTTGTCGTCTGGGGGAGGGCAGGGCATGTGTCTTTTCAGATTCCGATCTTTCATTGCTTTTTCAATTTGCGTCTTTACGTCATCGATCGTTTGCGGCCAGCAACCGGAGCTGACTGACGGTCCGCTGATGTCTGCCGCTGGGGAAGACAGTCTTCTGTTTTCGGCCTGGATGGGGCTGATCGACTATGATTCCGCCGGTGGCAATGCGACGGAACGCCTGATGTCGGAACCGGAGCTGAAAGCGTTTGGTAGAGACTTGTTGCGGCGTGCCGGATTGATGATCCCTGCGCTGGACCCAGGAGACGAACCGGAACGCCAGGAGTTGCTCCACCAGCTTGGCCCGCGATTGGCAAATGCCGTGTTGACGCGGCCCGGCTGTATCTTTCTGGAGTCAGTCGGGTTCAATCAGTTCGGTGAACCGGTCGCCCCGCGAGGTGCGATGCTATTGGATGCCGGCGATGATGCGAATGACCTGTTCATGATGCTGTCCCAGGCCGTCACAGGAGAGCAGGGCGGTGGAACCAGGATCGGGGGGCACGATTTCGTTTCCATATCATTGGATAACGACATGCCGATGGAATTGTGGATCGGCCACGTTGATCGGCTGATCATGATCGCTTTGGGGGAGCGGACGGTCACTCAAACGATCGCGCGAATGCAAGCCGGAAAGGTGCCTGCTTTTGTAACTGACTTTCGATCTGCAGCCGGAATCAAACAACTTAACAGTCTGACCTATGTCAACGTTCGTGACCTGCGCCGGCAAGCGATCAAGCTTGGCGGTAACGATGTGGTGAACGCGTTCAGCTTGATGGGGTTGAGCAATGCCGAGTCGATCGAAACCTGCAACGGCTTGGGAGCCGATCAATGGAGAAGTCGCCTGTTGGTTCGGCTTGATGGTCGACCAGAAGGGTTGCTTGATTTGTCAGGCCCAGACGGTTTATCTGCCGATGACTTGCGATCGGTACCCGCCGATTCTCTGTTCGCCGCCGGGCTCTCGCTGGATCCGAGCCGCGCAATGAGGATGTTGCAAATGGCGGTGACCGTCATGTCCAATGGACGCGACAACCTGAGTCAGATGTTTGACCAATTCCGACGCGAGACGGGCGTTGACCTTCAGCAGGACCTGATCGCGCATTTGGGGAATTCGTGGGTCCTTTGTAATGGCGCTGGCGACGGCTGGTTTTCGGGCTTGACCCTGACCGCCAACCTGAAAGACGCTCAAGCATTTGGCGAGTCCGTCGAAACGCTGATCAAGACGGCAATGATAGAATCTCGAGACCAGTACTCGGGGCCAGAGTTTATTCGCTATCAGTACCAACAGCACTCCATCACGTCGGTGAGGGTTCGCCAATTTCCGTTTCCGATCGAGCCAAGTTGGTGCGTTACCGACGATCGGCTGATCGTTGCGCTTTATCCTCAGGCAATCGAAACCGCATTGCAGGAAATCGATACGCGACTGCTGTCCGACGACAATGGCCACGATCAGTTTTTGCGGACCTCATTCGTCGATCAGTCGGGTGATACCAAGTTGTTGGCGATGGGGTACGTGGATGCCGCAACCAATTTTGAGATCTCGTATCCCTATCTGCAGATGATGTCGAGCATGAGTCGCGGAATGATCGACGAATTCACTTACGATTTTCCTCCTCAAATTCGACAGCGGCTGGGGGCGGTGTTGTCTGGAATTCGGCTGCCCAGGGCGCGTGTGATTCATCAACATCTCCAACCGTCGCTGCTGGCAATGCGTCAAACCGATGTCGGGATCGAAGTCGAGACCACTCAGACCATTCCTTCGCTGGATGTTGGTCAGGCGTTGCCGGTGGGTGTCGCCGTTTTGTTGCCAGCGATTCAAGCCACCCGTGGCGCAGCGAGACGCACCGTTTCAGCCAACAACCTGCGCCAACAAGTTTTAGCAGCTCACAACTACGAAAGCGCTCATAGGCGTTTTCCTGCGGGCTACACACAAGACCAACAGGGCAACAGGTTGTTGAGCTGGCGAGTACAGATCCTGCCGTTTATCGAACAAGGTCATCTGTATGAACAGTTTCATCTTGATGAGCCCTGGGACAGTCCCCACAACCAGCAGTTGTTAAAGCAAATGCCTGACGTTTTCCGATCCCCGATGAGTAGCGCCGGGGAAGGGATGACCGTTTACCGAGGCATCGGTGGCAAAGCGGGAGTCCTTCAGGGATCCGCAGATAACCGTGGCACAACGTTTGGACAAATCACCGATGGCACGTCCGGAACGATTTTCCTGATCGAGACGACAGACGAGTTGGCGGTGCCTTGGACGAAGCCTGACGAAGGCCTGGATCCCGATAACTTTGAACGGGATGCAGTGTTCGGGCTCTATCCAGGTGGCACCAACATCGCGAGGTGCGATGGATCAGTTCATTTTCTGGCTGATACGACCAGCCCGGACATGCTTCGAGCAATGATGATGATGAACGATGGCTTGCCAGTGAGTTGGGGCGAAAACGAATACAGCCCACGACGTCGTCGCCGCCTTGACCGCGAGGAATCCCCAGTTGATCCACGTTTCAAGTTGGACCGCGGCGGCCAGGTTTTGCAACTTGACGGACTGCTTAACGAACAGGATCGGGCCAAGCTGGCGAAACGGGAAAGGATCGATCAGATCCGAAATGTCGGTTTGGCGATGCATAATTTTGAATCGACTTTCCGTGGCTTTCCCCGCGCCTATTCGGTTGACCGGAACGGCAAGCCGTTGCTCAGCTGGCGAGTGCACATCCTGCCGTTTATCGAACAGGACAAGCTATACCAACAATTCCGGCTCGACGAACCCTGGGACAGCGAACACAACCGCGCCTTGATTGATCAGATGCCAGAGATTTATGTTTTTGACCCCGCCACGCCAGCGGGCAAAACGTCGCTCGTTGGTGTCGGCGGAAAATCAGGGATGATCAACACGTTGAACAATCCTCGTAGGCCAGGCACTCCTGTCGGAACCGGTTTTGGCAGTATTATTGATGGCTCGTCCAACACCATCATGCTGATCGACATTGGAGCTGAAAACGCGGTCGAATGGACCAGGCCGACCGAGTTCGAACCGACCCCGGCAATGCTTCAGAAGATTCTTGCTCAAGAGGAAATCTTGATGGTGCTGGGTGACGGCAGCGTGCAGCGAATCAGGCAGGGCGCGATCTCGCTGGAGACGCTGAAGGCAGGCATGACCATGAACGGCGGTGAGCTGGTTGACTTTCCAGATTGAGGCAGTGAACGGACGTGATCAAACCGGTCATCGATTCAGGTATTCATCGCGTTGCCGGTTGCTGGTCTCGCGCTGATCCGGCCTGCTCTCAATCAATCAATCGATGGAATC
>CAZJEK010000026.1:25280-32355 GCA_964545005.1 uncultured Pirellulaceae bacterium | reverse complement strand
TTTCGTTCGAAGAATCAATCACCGACAGAAAAAAATGTGTGTAAGGACAAGGCCATTGGCCCGAGTCCGTAGCGTTTCGCCCAACGTTCAGTATTCCGTTGCGACACGGCCGAATCGGCCATGCTATTTGGCAATCAACCAATTTTGTCTCGCCCGATGAACGGTCGCAAAACTTCCGGGACCGTCACGCTGCCATCTTCATTTTGATGATTTTCCAACACCGCGATCAAAGCACGGCTGAGTGCGAAAGCGGTCCCGTT
This sequence comes from uncultured Pirellulaceae bacterium, assembly GCA_964545005.1. Taxonomy (GTDB): domain Bacteria; phylum Planctomycetota; class Planctomycetia; order Pirellulales; family Pirellulaceae; genus Mariniblastus. The sequence goes on along the minus strand of CAZJEK010000026.1, from coordinate 32,095 downwards.
GAGGGTGTGTACGAAGTGCGTTCCCTTTTTATCCTTTTCCTTGTACCGGATATTTAATCGACGGGCCTGATAGTCGGTGCAGTTCGACGTACTCGTGACTTCACCCCATTCTCCCGACTCGCCACGACCAGGCATCCAGGCTTCCAGGTCGTATTTGCGATAGGCTGGTCCGCCCAAATCTCCAGTCGCCGTATCAACAATTCGATAAGGCACCTCGATCGCATCAAACAAATCGCATTCGACCTGTTTCAGCTCTTCGTGCACGGCATCGCTTTCACTGGGCAACGTAAACGCAAACATCTCGATTTTGGTGAACTGATGAACCCGGTACAAACCGCGCGAAGCTCGGCCAGCGGCACCGGCTTCGGTGCGATAACAATGGCTGATCCCGCACAACTTGATCGGCAGTTCATCATCCTGCAGCGTCTTGCCACTGTACAAACCGCCCAGCGTGATTTCTGCCGTTCCGATCAACGAGATGTCCATGTTCTCGATGCTGTAGATCTGGGTTTCCGGTCCACGGGGCATGAACCCGATTCCTTCCAGCACATCGTCGCGAGCAAGGTCCGGGGTGATCGTGGGAATGAACCCGCGCTTCACCAATTCGGAAACCGCGAATTGTTGCATCGCCAGATCCAGCAGCACCAGGTCGCCTTTGAGAAAGTAGAATCCGTTGCCAGTCGTGCGGGCTCCACCTTCGAAATCGATCCAATCGTGTTGCTCACCCAACTCAAGATGATCCAGCGGTTGGAAACTGAACTCGCGTGGGGCATGTTTGCCACGCCCTAATTCCAGGTTGCTTTTGTCATCTTCCCCGACCGGACAATCCGGATGCGCCATATTCGGGATCGTCAACTCGATCTCGTGAATCTGCCGTTCCAGCTGATCGTGTTCGTGTTGAGCGGCATCCTTCTGTTCGCGAACAACCCGAGCCGCTTCAATCAATTGCTGGCGCTCATCGGAGTCTTTGGCCTGGCCAATCTTTTTGGACTCGGCGTTGGCTTGCGTGTTCAACTCCTGAACGCGCTGCAAAACATCCCGACGGCGGGTTTCCAATTCGACCAGCTGATCGATACTGGCAGGCACGTTGCGATTGCGACAATTGGTTTTAACGGCTTCGGCGTTTTCAATTACAAACTTGCGGTCAAGCATTTTTCTGTCAGCGGCTGTTAAATTTGGTGATCGAGATGATCAGTTGGATGTTTTAACTTTGGCGATTTCACCCCACAGACATGCACTCGCATGAATGCCACGATGAAAATCCTGTAAGGAAAATTTTTCGTTGGGGCTGTGCGGGTTATCGTCATCCTGGCCCCAGCCCATCAGCAAAGTGTCGATTCCCAGCAGTTGTTTGAACTGGTTAACGACTGGAATACTGCCACCGGAGCGAATGAACACCGGTTCAGTGCCAAAGCCCGTTTCGATCGCCCGCGCAGCTGCTTCCATGAACGGGCTGTCCAACGGAAGTACGAATCCAGGAGCACCGTGGAGGGCTTGGAGTTCCATCTCGATCCCGGGAGGACAAATCTCCCGCAGCATTTTTTCCAGTGACTGATGCACTTCTTCCGGATCCTGATCTGGGACCAGGCGGAAACTGAACTTGGCCCCAGCTTTGGCAGGCAAAACTGTTTTGGCGCCTTCGCCTTGATAGCCGCTCCACAATCCATTGATATCAAACGTCGGTCGGCCCCACCGCCGCTCCAGCGTCGTGTATCCGGCTTCTCCGAAGGTGTCTTCAATGCCCAATTCTTGCCGATATTCTTCGTCGGAGAAATTCAGCGACGCGAATTGCTCCCGTTCACGATCATCCAAAGGGATGACTTTATCGTAAAAACCAGGGACCTGGATCCGACCCTGGTCGTCCTTGATCTGAGCCAACATCTCAGCCAACGCGTTAGCCGGATTGTTGACCGAACCTCCAAACGCTCCTGAATGGAGGTCGCGATTGGGGCCCTGGAGATTCAGTTGAAAGTACATGATGCCTTTCAAGCCGTAAGTGATCGCCGGCTTTCCAGGCGCATATTGAGTGCTATCACTGATCACGACGATGTCGGCATCCAGTTTTTCAGCCACTGAAATGTCCTGGTCATATTCGCCTTTTAGAAATGCGTCCAAGCCAGCCCCGCCCGATTCCTCTTCGCCTTCGATCAGGAACTTTACCTGCACCGGCAGACTACCATGGGCGTCCAGATAGGCCTCCACCCCGTACAGGTGAGTGATCATCTGGCCCTTGTCGTCGGTCGCCCCCCGCGCGTACACTTTCCCATCCCGTACACTGGGCTCAAACGGAGGTGTGTCCCACAAATCCAGCGGATCCGGGGGTTGGACGTCGTAATGCCCATACACCAGGACCGTGGGGGCATTCTCCACGGCAGGCGACTCGGCATAGACCAACGGGTGCCCGCAAGTTTCAATCATTTCGGTTTTCAGACCGATGCCGCGAAATTTGTCGGCCAGCCAATCCGCCGCCTGGCGAACCTCCGCATCGTAGGCGCTGTCTGTGCCAATACTGGCCATTCGCAGCCATTCGAACAAATCGGACTCAAAACGGTCGTGGTTTTTCTGTAAAAACGATTCAAAATCTGACATGGATGGTCCGCCTGAATTCATCGGGATCGCGAACTTTAATTAGAATGAAAATTCAGGCGTTTCGGTACCCCGGACGGTTGCCGCCGGTGGCAGCAACAATTTCGTACTTGAATCGTCCCTGAAAATTGTTCAAATGAGCCTCACCTCTGACCTGGCAATTGTCACTCGAGAATTGAAACGATGTCTGACGGCACCTTGACCATCGAAGCTCCTGTCAAGCAGGACGCCCAAACGGATCGAAAGCCCAAACGCCAGCCTCGGTACCACGTGATTTTGTGGGATGACAATGATCATTCTTACGAATACGTGATCATGATGTTAAAACAGTTGTTTGGTCACCCCTTCGAGCTGGGCGTTAAACTGGCCAAAAAAGTTGACTCCGAAGGCCGTTGCGTTTGCTTGACGACCACTCGTGAGCACGCCGAACTGAAACGGGATCAAATCCATTCATTCGGCCGGGATATTCTGATCGCCAAATGCAAAGGTTCCATGTCAGCGAGCATTGAACCTGAATCCTCCGAGTAAACTCTTGGCAACACTGAAAACGGTTACTCTTGGTTGCAAAGTCAACCAGTACGAAACGCAATTGGTTCGCGAAGGTCTGCTGTCAGCCGGCTACGAAGATGCTCAGCAGGATCGGCCGGCCGACTTGTGCATCGTCAACACTTGCACGATCACCGGCGAAGGTGATGCGAAAAGCCGCCAGGTCATTCGCCGCTTGAACCGAGAAAACCCCGACGCGCGGATTGTCGTGATGGGATGCTACGCAACCCGTGAGCCCGAAACCGTTGGCAAACTGCCGGGCGTTGCCGAAGTCGTCACTGACAAGCGCGAGATCCCCGATCTGCTGGGCCGCTTCGGCGTGATTGAAATCCCCAGCGGGATCACGGGACTTAACAATCGACATCGGGCCTACGTCAAAGTTCAGGACGGCTGCTTGCTGAAATGCAGCTACTGCATCATTCCGCAAGTACGACCCGACATGTTCAGCCGACCACAGCCAGAGGTGCTCGATGAGATTCGTGTACTGGCCGATCACGGCTTTCGCGAAGTCGTCCTCACCGGCATTCACCTGGGCCACTATGGCGTCGACTTCAATCGCGGCAAACCAAAATCTGAATGGACACGACTGTCGACTTTGGTTCGCGAAATCTGCCAGCAAGTCCCTTCCATCCGAGTTCGATTGTCCAGCATTGAAGCGACCGAAGTCACTCGCGAGTTGATCGGCGTGATGCAGGAATTCCCGCAACAGGTTTGCCCACATTTGCATGTCTGTGTGCAAAGCGGCAGCGACCGAATCCTGCGGTTGATGAAACGACGCTGGACACGACGGCATATCATCGACCGTTGTGAACTGGTCAAACAGGAACTGGATCAACCGGCATTTTCAACCGACCTGATCGTCGGCTTTCCCGGCGAAACCGAAGCCGACTTCGAACAGTCGCTCGACGCTTGTCGCCAAATCGGTTTCTCCAAAATCCATATGTTCCCTTTCAGCCCGCGTCGTGGCACCCCGGCAGCTGAGATGCCTGACCAGATTTCCAAAGCCGAAAAATCGGCCCGAGGAAAGGTTGTTGGCGAACTTGAATCCGAGCTGAAGCACCAGTACTTCCAATCACTGGTCGGCCGCGATCTCCAGTTGCTGGTCGAGCAGGTCAATGACGATGGATCACTGGCAGGAACCTCGTGTCGCTATGCACCGGTTCAGGCAATGGGACTTGCTGCTGACGAAAACGACTTGATTCGTGTGCGAGTGACCGCAGCAAGTGAACAATTGGTTGGCGACGCGGTAGATCGAGTCGAACTTGGTTCGCCCAGCCAGCTGCCTGTCGTACAGCCCTCAACCCCATGAACGACGATCCTTCCGCCGACCCGGCCGACTCATTCGTTGTTCTTCTGAACGGGAAACTGTTGCCCTATCAGCAAGCGGCAATCCCCATCTGGGACTACGGATTTACGTTGGGCATCACGCTGACCGAACGCATTCGAACCTATTGCGGTGAGCCCAAATTGCTGGCCCGGCACTTGGATCGCCTGTTCCGCAGCGCGGCCTCAATTGGCATCGACCAGCCATTGGATCGCACGAACTTGCGCGATCAAATCCTGGATGTCGTGGCTCGAAATCGAAAGCTGATCGACTCCCGCTCCGATCTGGGAATTGGGGTGTGCGTTACGCCTGGGCCAATGGCTTCGGCGTTGCCTCTGAAGCCAACCGGTAATCTGGCAGTGCCAGGGCAACCGACCGTTTTGATTTATGCAGCCGAACTGGACTTTGCAGCCCTGCACGATGGATTCGAAAACGGTGCCCGACTGACGTTTGTTGAAACTCGTGAAGTACCGGCCAGTTCTATTCCCAAGCACATCAAACACCGCAATCGGTTGCACTATTATCTTGCCGAACAGGAAGCAAACGCCAAACAACCTGGGTCGCGAGCGTTGTTGCTGGATCAGGAAGGCATGGTCGCTGAAGCCACGACCGGAGGCGTCGTGCTGGTCCTTGGCAACCAGTTGATTGCTCCCCCCGATTCCGATGTTCTCCCCAGCATTTCGTTTGAGTTTGCCAAACCGTATTTTGAATCAGCCGGTTTACAACTCGTTCGACGCCCCATCAAACCGAGCGAAGTCTTTCAAGCCGACGAGATTCTCTGGTTCAGCACTTCCACACTGGTTCAGTCGGTGACCGAAGTTGACGGGCAGCCGATTGGTACCGGACGCCCTGGTCCCTGCTTTGACAAACTGCTGGCCGTCCTGTCCACGGCTCTCGATTTTGATATTGCTGGCCAAGCCAGGGAGCGTTGGGTGCGCAACCGGCTTGGTCGGTTATAATCCTGGGCAGCTTCCATGATCTCAAGTCCGACTCGATCTGATTAATGAGTGGATAATGTCTTTTCGAATGGCCATTAAGACCGCCTTGCTCCTGATCACCATTTGTTGCCTCGCATTGGGCTGGTACACCGACCATCGAAATCAGCATCGTCAACTGTTTGAACTTCGGCAGGAACTTGCTCAACTGAAAGTTGCACACAAAGACGCCACGATTCGGCGACAGCATGTTCGCAGTCTGATTGGAGATAAACAGACCGAATCCATTCCTGCGTTAATCAATGCGTTGCTCGATGACCAATTGGAGATTTGCCTGGAGGCCAGAGCCGGATTGGAGTCACTCACCAAGCACAGTTTTCGGCGACCACTTCCTGAAGCAGCGACCCGGGATGACTTTTTCGCAGCCATGCAAAAGGAACATCTTCAATGGCAACGCTGGGTTCAAGACAATCCAGACCAATAGGAAGCTCTTTTTGAACAATCCAGCCGCGCATTATTGAATTTTCCCGGCGGCAGCACTTTAAGCTTAAACCAGAATATCGCGAACAACGTGACGTTTTTCGACGCCGGATAATTTCAAATCCAGGCCTTGGAACGGAACCGTCAAACGGTTGTGGTCGATGCCCAATGCGTGCAGAATCGTGGCGTGGAGATCGTTTACGTGGACCGGGTTTTCAACAATGTTGTAGCCAAAATCATCGGTCGTCCCGTAAGTCGTTCCTCCCTTGATACCACCTCCTGCCATGAAGATTGAAAAACATCGGGGATGGTGGTCGCGACCGTAATTGGTTTCAGTCAACTTTCCCTGGCAGTAAACGGTTCTCCCAAATTCGCCGCCCCAGATCACCAGCGTATCGTCCAACAGTCCTCGCTCATCCAAATCCTGCAACAATGCCGCCGTTGGCTGATCGACATCCCGGCACTGCTTCGTCATGTGGTCAGGCAAATCATTGTGCTGGTCCCAGCCCATGTGAAACAACTGGATAAACCGCACGTCCCGCTCGGCCAATCGCCGCGCCAATAAACAATTGCGAGCGTAGGTTCCCGGCTTGTGCACGTCGTCGCCATATCGCTTCAAAGTCGACTCGGTTTCCTGAGACAGATCGACCAATTCTGGGACCGATGTTTGCATTCGAAAGGCAAGCTCGTATTGATCGATCCGAGTGGACACAGCTGGGTCGTGAGTCCTGGTTGCCTTATCCTGGTTGAGCGTTTTCAAATCGTCGAGAATGCGCCGCCGCACCTGGGGCGGACACCCAGCTGGATTGGTCAGGTAGAGAATCGGATCGTTGCCGCTGCGCAGTTTGACGCCCTGGTACTTGCCCGGCAACACACCATTGCCCCACAAACGATCATACAATGGTTGCCCGGCCGCCCGTCCCGTTCCGCGGGAAACCAGCACG
>CAZJEK010000026.1:24719-25270 GCA_964545005.1 uncultured Pirellulaceae bacterium | reverse complement strand
AGTCCCCAGTCCGTACGCCGCCCACGCCCCCATGCTGGGCCGTCCAGGCAATTGCGAACCGGTTTGAAAGAAAGTGATCGCCGGATCATGATTGATGGCTTCGGTATTCATCGACCGGACCACGCACAATTTGTCAGCCTGTCCGGCAATGTGAGGCAAGCGATCGCTAATCCAGGTTCCCGCTTCGCCGTGTTGCTGAAACTTGAACAGCGACGGTGCGATCGGAAATGACTTTTGCCCCGCTGTCATTCCCGTCAATCGCTGGCCGTCGCGCACTTCATCCGGCAATTCGGTTTTGGCCAGCTTATTCAGGCCCGGCTTGTAATCGAACGTTTCGAACTGCGAAGGAGCACCCGATTGAAACAGGTAAATCACCCGTTTGGCCGTCGGCGGATGGTGCGGGGCTCCTGGCTGATCGGTGGAACCAGCCCAGGTAGGATTGGCCAACAACTGAGGTGACATCGCGGCGGCGGCAATCGAGCCCAACCGCAGCCCCGCATCGCCAAGGAAAGCGCGCCGATTGTTTCGCATCGCGGTTTCAAAATTCATGA
>CAZJEK010000026.1:19073-24709 GCA_964545005.1 uncultured Pirellulaceae bacterium | reverse complement strand
GCGGCAAGTTCAGACGAATCTGATTCGCTACTGCTGGATTCGCCAACGGCCAGCAACTGAGCGACATCCTCCGGGTGTGACTGATAGTAAGCCAGATATTCCTGGTAACTGGTGGTCAGTGTTTCCAGTTCCAACTCACTCGCCGGGCGGGATAGCGCGACTTGCATCGCATAGTCGATTTGATCTCGTAAACCGTCGCCCTCTCGCTGAATGATTCGTTCAGCAAACTTGCGAGCGGCTTCGGCGTAAGTTGTATCGTTCAACAATGCCAGCGATTGCAGCGGCGTATTGGTCCGGCTGCGTTTCAGCTGACACTTTTCAAAACTGGGCGCGTCAAATGTCGACGTCGTCGGGTGAGGGACCGTTCGCTTTCGGTAGGTATACAAACTCCGCCGGTACAGATCGGGACCAGTCGACTGCTTGTAAGGACCGCCGTTAGCGCCTCCAGCCAGCTCGTCCCACAGACCATCCGGCTGATAGGGATAGACCGAGGGTCCGCCCATCTTTTTGCTTAACAACCCGGCAATCTGCAACGCGTTGTCGCGAATCTGTTCCGCCGACATTCGATAGCGAGCCCCACGCGCGAGCCAGCGGTTGGTCGGGTCCGCCGCCACCTTCTCTGCCGAGGAATCGGAATCCTGCCGGTAGGTCGCACTCATCACGATCTGACGATGCAAGCGTTTTAAATCCCAGCCATGTTGGCGAAAGTCCGCCGCCAGCCAATCCAACAATTCCGGGTGAGTCGGTGGCTCCCCTTGAATTCCAAAGTTATCGGACGATGCCACCAAGCCTCGTCCAAAGAACTTTTGCCAGGCACGATTGACGATCACGCGGGCGACCAACGGGTTGCGTTCGTCGACCATCCAGCGAGCCAATCCCAACCGGTTACGGGGCTGAGATTCGGCAAGCGGAGGCAGCACAGCAGGGATCGCGGGCCAGAGATCGACATCCCGCTGCGGCTGATCGTATTGGCCTCGGTTCAATCGCCAGGTCGGCCGATATTCACCCGGTCGTTCCCGCATCACCATCGTCGTTGGTTGCGACTTGATCAGCTGTTGTTTCTGAACTTCCAGATTGCCCAACTCAATTTGCAGATTCTGGTTTTCGGCCTGCCCCACAAAGGTCGTCAACACCTGCTTGGCCGCGGGGCCCGTTTTGGATGACGCGATCCGATCCAACTGGCCGATGACGTCCGCTTTCATCGCCGCCTCAGCCTGCTGAGCAGATAATGCTTGATCAAACAACCGAAAGCCGGCCAGCTGACCTTTCAATCCGTCGGCATTTTCGCGCAATCCCAGCTTGAACGGCGTCGGTGTCTCGATCGGGCCGCGCAAGGCATCAACGACGGTCCTGGTTTCAACACCTCGTCCGTTAACAAATATTTTGACCCCAACCGCCTTTGAAGATCCGTCGTAAGCGACCACGACATGGTTCCAGGCATCTTTACTAAGCGGAATTCCAGACTCAACCGCAACGGCGTCAGGTTGCCAGGTATTGATCAAGTGAACTTTGAATCGACCATCGGGAAGGATCAAGGTATCCACGCCGCGATAGTTATTACTGGAATTCATTTTGCCCCAGACCGCTCCTCGCGCATTGCCGTGGATCCAGGCCGACCAGGAGTAAGCTTGATCCCGTCGAAAAGCAAAATCTGGCGCCTGATCCGCCGAGTCAGCGTGTCCCTGTCCAGCGAATGCGATCGCGGGACCAACCGGAGACCATTCGGTTTTGTCGTCGCCATTGTCGGACGTATGCTTGGCAATCGCCGGCTCCCAAATGGGCTCCGGCAGTTTGCTGCCGACAGTTTTTGCGACGCTGCGCCAGTTGGTCAACACCTGGTCCACGGGAATGGCTTGGGCGGCTTCCAGCTGTTGTTTGACCTTGGCGATCTTGTCGGCCAACGCCTCCAGCTGCTCAGTTTGCTCGGGCGTGGGGACGCGGATCAAGGGCTGCGTGTTGCCTCGGGCTTCGTTGTAGACGCCGCGTTCATCAATGTTATTGAAGAATGCAAAGAACTCGTAAAACTCACGTTGGCTGATCGGATCGTACTTGTGATCGTGGCACCGAGCACAGCCCATCGTCAGCCCCAGCAACCCGGCCGCAGTAGTTTCGGTTCGATCCATCGCGTTTTCGATTCGCCACTCTTCCTCGATCGATCCGCCTTCGGTAACCGTCGGGCTGTTGCGATTAAAACCAGTCGCCACCAGCTGAGATTGAGTCGGCTCAGGCAATAGATCCCCGGCAATCTGCTCGACGATAAACTCGTCCATCGGCAAATTTTGGTTGTATGCATCGATCACCCAATCACGCCAAATCCACATACTCCGGCGGAAGTCGTTTTGGAATCCATTGGTGTCGGCATACCGAGCCAAGTCCAGCCAGGACACCGCCATCTGTTCGCCATAGCGAGGAGAGTTCAGCAATTGATCGACAACGTCCGCGTAGCTGACTTTTCCGGACACGAACGAATCGACTTGCTCAACGGTGGGCGGAATGCCGATCAAATCCAGGTAGACTCGACGAATCAGTTTTCGTTTCCCGGCAACTGGCTCTGGCTTGAGCCCGGCGGCAGTCATTTGCTGCCTGACAAATCCGTCAATCGGGTTTTGGCTCCAGCCCGTATCGTCGGCAGGGACATCCGGTTGGCGAATCGGCTCGAAAGCCCAGTGACGTTGCCAGTTTGCTCCCTGCTGAATCCAGCGGACCAGCAGTTGTTGTTCATCGGCGTTCAACGGTTCGCCATGCCCCGGGGGAGGCATCTGGATGTCGGGATCATCCGACTTGATTCGAACGATGATTTCGCTGTCGTCAGGATTCCCAGAAACAATCGCCCACTCTTTGGCGCCTTCTTCGGTGTCCAGTCGCAATCCCGCTTCGCGAGCCTGTTCGTCGGGTCCGTGACAGGCAAAACAACGGTTCGCCAACAACGGCTGGATCTGATCGCGGAAGCTGAACTCCTGCGCGTCGCAAGTTTCGATGGCCCCCATCGACAACCAACATGATATTCCAAGCACCGCAGCGAATTGCCAGCGACTGTTAAAACTCAAGTTCATGGGCATGTTCATCGGAAATGTCTCATTCACCGCACGCCTTTGCATTCAGCACGCGAATCTCAGGATACTCTGTCGGGTACATTGTAGTTGATTTTCGGCTTCGATACGTCAGACGGGAATCAAATGGTTGAGCATCAAGCATTGAGGCGAAGTCGTATTTTTAGCCACGGTAGTGGCGACAGCAATCTCCCACGGCTTGCGCCATTGACGGGGCAACGCCCGGCAAAGCTGTGCCCATCGACTAACGTCCAAACAACAATCGTTCGCCAAACATGTCAGGCAAACCGGGATCATCGTTAATCTTGTTGCGCGTCAATTCAATATCGTATTCCACGCGATGAAAAACGATTGTCGAACCATCAGTCGTTGCGTAAGCGGCACGAGGATCGCCATCTCGGGGCTGACCAACCGATCCAACCGTAACGATGGTTCTGCCGTCAACAGGCAGCTCATACGGTTCCCCGTTTTCGGGGCAAATAAATTCCCAGCCATCCGCTTGGCGTCGAAATAGTCCTGGCAGGTGCGATCCTCCGCCGATCAAGGCGTGTCCTGGCGAGTCGACAATTTCATCCAGCTTCGCTGGACAATAGACATCTTCCGGAAAAATCCAGTCACGAATGTTTCTCGGAGCACCGTGAAAAAAACGGATTCCGTCGGAGGTGAATTCCGATCGATACGAATTCAGAATCTTGAACAAGGCTTGCGAATCGGACGCTTGAACGAAACGGTTTCTCATCAATGCAATGTGCTCTTCCAGCGTTGGATTCCATCGCCCCGGTTCCTGATTCAGCATCGCCAAGTCCATCTGGCCTGAGACCACATGCTTCCAATCCTCAGATCGGCGCACGCATTCAACTGAATCGGGGCCATAACCAACGACGTCGCCGAGGCAGACAATCGCGTCTTCTTCGACGCGGTCCAACACGGCTTCCAATGCCTCCAGGTTTCCGTGAATGTCGCTTAACAAAAATAGCATCGCGTTTCGTTCGCCGTTAACCAGGCGACTCAGTTTTCGTTCTGGCAGCTTGAATCAAGGATTGGAAACCGCCATATGCCATGCGCATCGGATCAAACACAGGGTTGGCAGGATCCAGCAAAGATGAAACCAAGCCCTCCATTCTCGGATCCGATTCAACTCGTTGATTCACCAGGTCTCGTGTCTCGCGAGAGTCGTAAATGATCCAGCCGAAGACGACCGTTTCATCCACCGACGCATTGACCGCATCAGGAAATGGCCGGGTTCCGTGGCGATCCAGATCATCGCCAATGAATTCTCGATAGTCGATCGCGCCGTGCTCGAGATAGATTTCAGCCACCGCCGCGGCAACAGGAACATACTCATCGATTCGCTCACGGGCGATCGGAAACGCGTATCCATCGATGTATTGCGACATGGTTGCCTCGGAGATCTAATTTTTTCGCACGTCGACCATTCTGCTCATCGCTTTGCCCCCAGGAATCCAACTTCAATCCCATGCGCTCTGAGGTAACCCGTCGCTTTCGCGTTGGCAACGAACATCACAATCAGCCCAATCAATGGGGCTGGGATCAGCACACCAATCGCGTAGATATAACGTGTAGTCCCCGGATATAGTACGCCACCCATCCGATAGATTCCGATGCAGGCACAAACCGCGGCCGCAAATATAACGAGCATCCCTAAAACCAGGACAAAGGAATACAGAGGAGTCACGATCGGATTCTCGGCGGTTCCTTCAAGAAAGAAATTGGCTCCAACGATGATTGGCATCGAGCAGAGATAACCCAAAATCGAATAGATCAGCAGTTTCTGGCCCGAGATGACGGTTTTAATTTCCGCCTGGCTATTGGGTTGTCGAGCCAATGGAGTCGGGTCAGCAGGAGCTTGGTATGGATTGGTCATTGTATTAATGTTCGTGATCAGAAAATAGTTGGCTGTGAGTCTACCTGGAGGAAACACAGTGAATGCGCGTTGGGCGATCATTCGGCCACCTGGCCATCCTGCCGACCAAGCGCGTATTGTCGGGTCAATGATAGCAGAGTTGCTGGGGCCTGATGCTCAAATCCATCAACAGGCGAGTTATCGGATCGGAATGATTTCTGAGCATCGCCAGCAACAAATGCTCCACGGACACGTAACCATGCGCCAGCATGGACGCTTCGGTTTGAGCCAATTCAAAGATTCGCTTCGTTGATTCGGAAAACGGTTCGGCGCCCATGGTTCTTTCCCAGTTTTAACGAGGAGCTTTCCCGAGTTAGCGTTGCAACCAGGTATGTCGCCATCGGCCTTGAGCTCATTGCCATCGCAACAAATCCGACCAGAGTTGTCCAAGAATCAACGCGCGCAAATTGAACTTCATTTTTTAGTTTGACCTGAAACACAATTACTCTATCTAACAGTCATTGTGCTCTAGGTCTAGGGCCGAAGGTCCGGTGGTTTGCCTAGCCCAGCCTGTAGGGCTGGGACCAGTTCCAAGTAACCGTTAGGGCCGAAGGCCTGACCGATTGCACCTAGCCTAGCTTCTATCCTTCCCTGGAACTAATACTGATCAAAATGCAAATCGATGCTCAGCATGTCAGCTCCTTTTTTTCGGGTGAAGTGCA
>CAZJEK010000026.1:3401-19063 GCA_964545005.1 uncultured Pirellulaceae bacterium | reverse complement strand
GCAGATAACCGCAATCTCCAAACATCAAGTCATCGTCCTCAGAAATGATCTGCATGATCAAATCGACGCCCTCGAAATCTGCAGGTTGAATGATCGTTGGGAAGCCAAATAATTGATGCTCGTGCGCACCAAGATCCTCCAGCAGTTCCCGATAACTCTCCATCTCGGCCCCGCTAAACCCCTTGAAGGTCCCGTCGTATCTGTCTGGCAAGGAACTACCTTCGAAAAGCTCAAGTTCTCTCGCGTCATAGAAAAACTCGGAGTCTTCGGGCGGTTCAGTCCGGTTGAGCGAATTCGATTGTGAATGGGCAACCAACCAGGTCGTTTCATCGTCAGTCGGATACTCCAGGTACCCCGTTTCATCCGTCTGCACGAAAAAATGGATGATGCCTGTTGGCGGCAGCAAATCTGTCTCGAGGACTTCCGCAATCTCCTCGCAATTCAATTGGGCGAGGTGCGTCATCGGATACGGTTGGCAATGCGGCCAGTCAAAGTCCTCAGGCAGATCAGGAAATCCACCGAATTTGGATTTGCCAATCGCGATGTCTACGTCCGGCTTTTTCTCAGTTGAAACATGAACGCAAGGAGCTAAAGATTCGAGGATAAACTCACGATGACGATCTAAACCGTGCTTTGTGATCAATCGTTTTATGTTCATCAGAGTGACAAGGGTTGATGACCAGGTAACTATTGGCAGCAAGCCCCATTAGAACGTTTTGTCGCCTGTTTTGCTCGCCATCTGAAAAATTTATCACGACCGGAATCGCAAACATGGTTTTCTTTTTGTCCAGTGGCAAGCCCATCTGGTTGGTCATCGGTGTTGCGGTTAAACGTCCACTGCGACGCTCACAGGCAAGCCGGGAGCCATCTCCATCTTTCCTCCAGCCTCGTTTTTACCCGTGAGAAAGACGGCACGACGGAGTGGCCCGAGCTTCAGATTACCGAACGCTAGCTGACAGTCGGACCAGCGGCGATTCAATCCGCCAATACGACGCTGATCCAATCGGCAGGAGTTAGCGATGCGTTCCGGGACAGCTGGGCGGGACGGTCGACTGTTGCAACCGCGACACGCCGGTCATGCCCGCAAACGTCCAGGTTGCAAGCGACGCATGCGCGGACTATACCTAACAGGATGACTCCAGAAGATCCTCGCGCCGATGAACTCTTGCAACGCGTAGCGGTTGGCGATGTGCAGGCCCGTTCCGATTTGATCAACCTGTATCGGGAGCGGATCAAGCGGATGGTTGCATTGCGGATGGATCGACGATTGCAGGGCCGGGTCGATGCTTCGGACATCCTGCAGGAAACTTCTTTGGAGGCAGCTCGCCGATTGGACGAATTCTTGGCCCAGCCTGAAGCCACCAGTTTCTTTCTCTGGCTCCGCTGGATTGCCAACGACAAGCTGATCGACGCACAGCGATTTCATCTGGGGGCGCAAAAGCGGCGTGTGGGCCAGGAGGTCTCCATTCACGAGCGCCCCGTGGCTGCAGCCACGTCGTGTGCCCTTGCGGAGCACTTGCTCGGCAAATTGACTCAACCATCAGCAGCCATCCGCAAGCTGGAAGTACAAGCCGCCCTGGAGTCGGCCATCAACCAGCTGGATCCGGTCGATCGTGAAGTGCTGGTGCTGCGGCACTTTGAGGACCTGTCGAACAATGAGACCGCCGAGGTTCTAGGCCTGAAGAAGTCGGGAGCCAGTCGCCGCTATATCGTGGCCCTGGGCCGGCTGAAAGAACTGCTGGCCGAGATTCCTGTATTTTCCGATTATTTCTCTGCCTGAATCGGCGCGCCGTGAAGCGAAGCTGCCCATTCGGCAAATGCCGGCAGCAGACTGATCCTCGCCAACAGCGGATGACTCAGCAGGGAGCGCGTTCGCGACTGTGATTCGAAAGCGCCCAGGGATTCCGCAGTCTCGAAATGTTGGAGACAGGCGTCGGCCACATCCGGCGGTGGCTCACTGCGATCACTGCCTTCCAACATCGCAGCGTACAGCAACCCCAGTTCCAGATGCACACGCGCGCTGGATTCAAGCAATTCGGTCGGAATTTCAGCTCGGAGTGTTTCGGGGTCGACCAGTTCGCCTTGCAGAGCACTCAACTGGGCCAATTGCAGCTGGGTCGTATGTTTCCGCTCATCCTGCAGTGCATATTGGCGGGAAGCCTCAAAGGCATTCCTGGCAGCATTCAGGTTTCCTGTTCGTACATGAACTTCGCCCAGTTTCTGATTGGTGGCGGCCAACTGCCGGATAATCGACTGATGGTTTTCGGCCTCAACCAGCGTTTGTTCTCCGACGGAGATGCCGCGATTCAAAACTTCAAGCGCTTCATCCAGTTCGGCGGCTTCCAGCAACAACTGCCCCAGTGAGCTACACGCATCCTGAATCGCCAGAGTCAAGGCGATGACCTGCGGTGAGCGGGCGTATTGCTCCTCCGCCAGTGACAGAGACTCGGCAAGGATCTTACGTGCGTCGTCGGCACGGTCGGCAGCGAGATAGTGGGATGCCAGGCCTGACTGATAACGGCTCAGATCGCTGAAAAACCGGGGTTGCTCGGGTGCCTTTTCGCAAACCGAGCGCCCAATGTCAATCGCTTGACGCAAATAGTCTTCCACCGGTTCGGATTCCTGCATGCTGGTATACGTCAGTGCAATGTTGTAACAGGCACGCCCCAGTTTGGCCTCCGTGTCGATGTCCTGTGGCGAGTCGGCAAACAATTTTTCGTGCAACTGGTACGATTCCAGATACGACTTTAAGGCCTGGTGGAAATCCTGCTGTCCCCAGAGCGTCGAAGCCAGACTTGAGTAAGCCGCCGCAAGATCACGTCTGAACCGGCGTGAAAGCGGGTACTCGTTGGCCAGTTCCTCCAGCAACTCGATGCCCTTTCGGGTCGCCTCGAGGCTCTCCTCATCCCTGCCAATGCGGTTGAGCATACGGCCAATCGCTACGAACTGACCGGCATGCAACCAGCGAATCTGCCCATCTTCGGCATCAAGTTCAAGCGCTTGTCCAAATTCCCGTTGCGCTTGCGCGAAATCATCGACTGCGTCTTCATAGTCGCCGGTCCTTGTTTTCACGGCACCCACCAGCCGGTGCGCGAGCCCCAATGCCTTGTGGTCGTCGAAGCCAGGTTGCGACGCTGTCGATTGCACCAGCAGAATGTCACGCGATTCGAGGGCCGTTTGAAGCGCCTTGTCGAGTTCCCCGAGGGCTGAGTAGTAGGCCGCCGACCGACCGATGATGTCTGCGATCAGCCGGTGGGACAACGGCTCGTCAGGCTGCATGGCAACCAGTCGTGTGGCCTGTTCGATGCCCGACGTAAAGATCTCGAACGCCTCGTCGCGTTGCCCAGTGACCATCAGGCAATCCCCCAGCAAGGCCTTGGCGCGGATCATGCGTTTGAGCAATTCCGGATCCTGCTCCGCACCGGGCTCACGACTGGCTGCATCGATCGCCTGTCGGAAGTACTGGATCGCCTGGTCTTTCGAATAGAAGGAATCCTCGACGCGTCCCAGACGATGCAAGGCGTCAATGTAGCTGAGCTGGACCGAGGAGTCGTCTTGCTGGTTTTCCACCAACTGCTCAAAAAATTCCACAGCCGCTCCGATCAGCTTGGCCCGCAATGGCTCCATGCCCGGCTCGTTCAACAGCATTTCCTCACTAACCAGGTTGTAATAGCGATCGACCGCGTCAAATGCGATGCCAAAGTTGCCTTCAGCCAGTCGCTGTTGCTCCGCGGCGCGGCGCGAACTCGCGTCAGCCAGCCGCCGTTGCCGCTGCGCTTCCGCGAGATTGAGTCGGGCCTGGTCGCGTTCCTGACTAATGACCAGCGTGCTTGCGACCAACACCACGATCAGGGCTGCCATCGAAAGGATGGCTGCGGTGAGTGCTCGATTGCGCCGCATCCAGCGTGTCACGCGTTCCAGAGACGATGCACGTCTCGCCTGAATCGGCTGATCATCCACAATACGCCGCAAATCAGCAGCCAGTTCCGACGCCGTTGTGTACCGCCTGCGCGGGTCCTTCTCCATGGCCTTGAGGACCACCGTCTCCAGGTCGAGTGGAATGAAACGATCCACCTCGCGCGGTGGCGTGGGCTCGACATGGACGATCTGGTCCATCAATGCCATGCGGTCCATGCCGGCAAATGCTTTTTGCAAAGTGCACAGCTCGTATAACGTAATTCCCAGACCATAGATGTCCATCCGATGGTCACCGCGATTGCCAAACCGTTCGGGAGCCATGTAACGGGCCGTCCCGATGAAGTCACCCGTGCGGGTCAAATCCACATCGTCTGTTTTCGCCAGTCCGAAATCCGCCAGCCACACCACGCCAGAATGATCCAGCACCAGGTTCGAGGGTTTCACATCACGATGAACAATGTTTCGCTCGTGCGCGTAGGCCAGCGCATCGGCAACGTCAGCTCCCAGCCTGGCTATCGCGTGGAAGTACGCCTTCTGGTACTTGTCGGCATGCGCGCCGGAGGACGCGGCCGTCGACCCGATCGAGTCGTCGCTGGTCAACTGTGAAACAAATTGCGACGCATCACTGCCGGACGACTTCAACGCAACCAACTCGTCAAACACCTGGTCCATCCCCCGGCCCTCGATGAATTGCATCGTGTAAAACCAGATTCCGTCTTCGTGGCCGACGTCGAATACGGGAATGATATTCGTGTGGTGCAATCCGGCGGCGGCACGGGCTTCCCGCCGGAATCTTTCAATCAAACTGGGTTCGCGAACGACCGCTGGCGGTAGCGTTTTCAAAGCAACCCGCCTTCGCAGCGCCTGGTGCTCGGCTTCGTAAACGACGCCCATGCCACCCTGCCCGACGACACGGACCAGTCGATAGTCACCCAGTCGTTCCCGCGTCAGGCGATCAACCGGGCTGTCCGCAGAAGACCAGTTCGGCTTCGCTTCGTCGACAATCAGCAAGGCCGGAAATACTGCACGGATCTGCTCGGCATGCTCCGGATGCGTTTGCGCGAAAGCCTCCACGGTGACATGCTCGCCCTGCTTGCGCAACCGCATGAACTCCTCGGCCAGCAAATCCAATGGATCGCGATCGCCCCGTGATTCGGTGGAATCATTGGCGTTGGGGTGTGATTTCGACATCGGTACCACCGTGCATTCAGCAGGAAACGGCATACAAGCTTGGCTCAAGAATAGCCCAAACTGCCGCAGAATGCTGCCCAAGGTGCTGCAACCAGCAGCAAGATGTGATCCCTACGCGCGGTATTTCAACGACCTTGCCGTCACCAATGAGCCGAGCGCAAAAACTTTCCGTCAGAAGCGCGGTCGCCTGGCCTGCGAATTCGGTAAGTCGTACAGGCTCGTGATCAATGATCAGCTTCACTGCTTCATATTGCTTGTTGCAGCTGATGATTTTGATGCGACGATCCACCGCGAATATCTGGCTTGGCCTGTTGCTGGAAGGTCTTGCGAACGGCTGGGCAACACACTGATCCGGCGCAATGCGACACCTGTTCAGATCGAGCCAGAGTAGCCCGTTACGTGATCGTCTGACATTTGCCGGTTAGTAGCGAACCCGGTTTTTTTCATGCTTATGCCACCAATATCACAATTTCAGAATTTTTTGTGATGAATGGCGCGGACAGGTCATTTCCGCTCCCGGTTTTTACTTGAGACTCTTTGATCCATACATTTTCAATTTGCTAGACGAGCGAAATCAGCATGAAAACGCCAATCGCCTGGGGTATCTTGTCCGTCGTTGTTCACTTGGCTCTGGCAGCGTCTCCCGCTTTGGCCCAATACGGTGTCAACTTCTGGGAAACGCAAGGCGGGGGTGACTGGTTTGACGCCGAAAACTGGAGTCAGGAGGAGGTTCCAAACACCTCACAATGGGTCAAATTTCGCAGTGGACTCACGGTCTTTGGCGCTTCCCGCCACCTCAGTGTCGTAGTAGACATCGACGGCCATGCTAACGCGGGACTGATGGAAGTCGAAGCGTCCGGAGACATCCTCGGTGCGTTTGACGTCACGGCAGTCTTTGCCGGAGCTTCCCGGAACAGCTCAGTTTTGAATGTGGGCAACCTAAATGTAAAGTCTGACACGCTTTCGGTGTCCAGTAACTCTGATGCAGTAGCTTCCTTCAATAATCTCCGCGTGGAAACCGATTGGCTCAAGGTGACTAGCGAGGCAGAAGCCGCGCTGCGCCATACGACGTCATTGGCGACTCTGTCGAGCAGTAACCTGGTTGCCTCAAGCGGTTTTCAAGTCAGTGGTATCGGCGCAGAACTGACAATCAACAACTCACTCGTCAATGTCTCAGATCCGAGCAAAACTTCGACAGTATCAGATCGAGGCATCCTAAGGACAAGAAGCAATTCGGCACTGAACATCAACAATTTGCGTATTGACGAAACAGGTGAATGGATTGTGGAAGAGGACATTTCTTACTCGGGTTATTTGGAAGGTGCCGGACAAGTCACGATAAAGAATCCAAGCGTACTGACACTTTCCGGTTCGCAATCAGACACCATCGCACTCGATTTCGCCGGCGAGGGCGGGCTGCGCGTCAGTAACGGAACGAAAACGCTTTCCGGCGGCAATTCGTTTACTGGCGGACTATTCCTGGACGGCGGAGTGACACAAGTCTCTCGTGGCGGTAACACTGGCGGACTGGCCAACACGATCCATTTCAATGGTGGTGAATTGAGATTCACGCTGGCCAACAATTTTCACACGGACCAATGGAACGTAATGTCCGACTCGGTCATCTCAACACCCTTCGACGTCGAGGCCTACATTCACGGCGACTTCACCGGCAGCGCGACACTGCAAAAACAGGATACAGGCAAGCTGCTTTTGCAAGGCGACAACAGCGCCTTTACTGGGACGTTCCTGGTATCGGAAGGATCACTGTGGGCTGGCATCAATGACAGCCTGGGAGATCAGACGCAGGTGATCGTCGAATCAGGGGCCTCGTTCCAGTTGCAAGGGCATGAAAACTGGGGATCGCTAAGTGGAGACGGTGCCGTTTTTCTCAACGGCTACAACGCCAAGCTGTATGAAGCAGGTTCACAGACGCTCGGCGGCAGTCTCCGGGGTTCGGGGACGCTCACCATGGCGGGCAGCGGAGAACTCCGGTTCGACACGAACGCGCTGATTCAGAATTTTGCCGGTGACATGGCGGTGACGAACGGCACGCTGGAGTTGAACGGCTTTTCCATCGGAAGATTTGACGGGACCATGACGACGTCAGGTGAGGGAACCGCGGAATACAACACACGGAGTGCCAACTTCACACTGGATGGAGGGATCATCAATAACGGACGCATGCTTAAGACGGGCTCCGGTACGCTGTCACTGGTCAACATGCCATCTGGCAGCAGTGGTGTCGTTGAAGTCGCACAGGGCACCCTGGCCGTCAACGGTCGGCTGCCGGGCGACACACTGCACTTGTCGGGAGGTAAAGTTGTTGCTGCGACCGGAATCTTCGTTGACAACTTGATCGTCGAATCGTCCGGTGAGCTGGACACCGGGTCCAATAATGTTGCTATTCGCGATGACCTGAGCGGCAATGGCCACCTGGTCAAATCCGGTGAGGGCGAAATAACGCTGTACTCATCTGCCAACCTGGATGACTTCACGGGTCAGATGGACATTCGGGCAGGCAACGTCGAGTTCCGGAAAAACATGGCGCAGGGACGTCTGATGATTGGCGCCAACGGCACGGCTACGGTGCAACGCGGCTCCGTTGATTTCGGCTCGCTCGAAGGCGCCGGCATGCTGCAACTGGTGGACGTGGACGATGGCGGCGGCGTTCGCACTGCGCGGATCGGGCTTGATAATTCATCGACGACGTTTTCCGGCATTGTCCAGGGGGCAGGTGTCTTTCGCAAAGCGGGTACCGGTACGTTGACCATAGCAGGCGACATCGCAAATTCCGACGTGTTCGTTGAACAAGGCACGCTCAGCTTCGCATCCAACTCACCCAAGACCTTCACTCGCGGAATTGATGTGGCTGAAGGCAGTGAACTGCAGATCAACCAGGCATTCGACCTGGCAGGCTCGCTGACTGGCCAGGGCCATGTGCGACTTGCCGACGGTAGCGACTCCGTCACTTTTCGAGGTAACAACGAGACATTCGCAGGCCTGGTAACCATCGGCAACGGCCGCACACTGAATGTGGGACGCAGTGGTTCACTGGGCCGGGAAACGTCGGTCGCGATCGCCCTCGACGGATTGGTGCAGTTGGAGGGCGCCGAATATTGGGGTGGGCTGTCAGGAAGCGGCTCACTGGATTTACGCAATTTCGAAGCCCGGATCGGTCAGGGCAACCAGAGCAGCCAGTTCCTGGGGTCAATCGCCGGCACCGCCAACTTTTCCAAGATTGGCCTGGGTGAGTTTTCGTTTGACGGTGACGCGACCAATTTGCTGGGCACGTTTTTCGCATCCAGCGGTACACTGGCGGGAAACGGAGCATTCAACGATCTGGTTATCCAGGATGGTGCCACGTTGTCCATTGGAAACAGCGCGGGACTCGTCACGATCGACTCACTGGAACTCTCGCAGGGCTCGCTGCTGAACATCGAACTGGGGGGGCTGGCGCTCGATGAATTTGACCGGATGGTCGTATCCGGAGACGCCACAGTCGCAGGGGACCTGGCGGTCAGTTTGATTGATGGATTCACGCTGGCCAACGGACAGGAATTCCTGATTGCCGATATTGGAGGGCAACTTTTGGGACAATTCAACGGTCTGCAAGAAGGCAGCCTCGTCACGACGTTCGCTGGGCAGAACCTGTTTCTCACTTATCAGGCAGGCGATGGGAACGACATCGGGCTGTTTACCGCGGTACCAGAGCCCAACGCCGTCCTGTTGCTGTTGCTGGGTGCAGTCTGGCTGGTATCACGGAGGCCCCGACAACCCGGCATGGCGGTTTGAACCAGCGTGGTAAGGGGCCGACTCGGCCAACTCTCGCTCCCGAAGCCTTTCCTGATTCCCCAGCCCGTTGCCGGAAGCGCGCCACTTCCACCCCGGGTCAATCGCCCGATTCTGGCCCGTCGCGACGTCGATTTCCCGAGTTGGCAGACGGTAACGGGTGCAGAAGGGCACAACGCCTCGAATCGTCAGAGTGAAAAGCCGTGGAATACCAAAGAAAAAGGCCGGTTGCATTGCGTTGCAACCGGCCATGACGTAGGTGTCATCTATAAAGGCGGAGGACATGGGACTCGAACCCACAACCCGGTGAAGGGCAACTGATTTCGAATCAGCCTGCTAGCCATTCGCTTATCCTCCCAATCTTTCCAGCAGTTTCCAGCCAAATTCAGGCTGCCGCTGAGCGACCGATTTTAGCAATCCGCTCGGTGTTTTGAAAGCCGCAATCTGTTCCCTCATCAGGATTCCATGCTGCCGCGGCCTTTCCAATCGTGAGCCGAATGGTCTCGCCCCACGACCCTCCAACCAGTCGGGCCCCAGGACTCAACGTTTAGGAGGTGCACACTCTTGGAAACCCGACGCGTAAGCGAGGGAAAAACACGCATCGGTGTAGCCCTCGCTCACGCGTCGGGTTTCCATTTCCAAAGAAAAAACTGCGATAGTGCAACTTCAATAGCCAACGCCCCCCATTGGGCTGCGTAGATGGACACCAGGGCTTGGCGAGGGTTCACTCTCCGACTGAGCGGCACCTCCGACAAACCGCGGTGCACAAGCCCAGTTTCGCTATTTTTGACCGCCGAATCCGAGATGCTGGCATTAAATCGGTGTAGGCCCGTGGGGAACGGACGTGGTAAAAACACTCCGTCAATGATCACGAATGTGGCGACGCGGACGACTGACGAGTTGCTTGTCAGCTGCCCACTGGCAAAAAGAAAACTTCGCCAGTCACGAACAAGTTGCCGCCCCATCCGTAACACAATCGACGCGTGATTCCCAAGGACTGGGAACACCTATCAAGCCAAGGAAGGATCCGGATGAACGACCCTCGTTACGTTGTTCCCACAGCAATACTGTGCCTGCTGGGATTGCTTTGCCCTGCCACCTCCGACGCTCAACGGTTTGTTGGTCAACCGGCGACTCAAGTCAGATTCGCGGGTCCCAGCTCGGCTGGTGGTGCCGCATCCGCCGCCCCGGTCAGCTCCAAAAATTTCCAGGTCTACGCAGCCGATCCGGTGATGGCCAACCGCGTCGCGGAACAAGCCGAATACTATCGAAAAAAACTGGCCATCGAATGGCTGGGACATGAACTTCCCGACTGGAGTCAGCCTTGTCCGATTCAGGTCAACCTGGCCATGGATGCAGGCGGAGAAACCAGTTTTGCCTTCCTCGTTGACGAACAAGGAAACGGAACACCGGTCGACTGGGACATGAAGATCTTTGGACCACACGATCGACTGCTGGACGCCGTGCTACCGCATGAGATTACGCACACGATTTTTGCGACTCACTTCGGTCGTCCCTTGCCACGCTGGGCTGATGAAGGTG
Organism: uncultured Pirellulaceae bacterium; assembly: GCA_964545005.1. Lineage (GTDB taxonomy): Bacteria > Planctomycetota > Planctomycetia > Pirellulales > Pirellulaceae > Mariniblastus. The sequence goes on along the minus strand of CAZJEK010000026.1, from coordinate 8,620 downwards.
CCTGCACAACCGTCGAACACGTTTCTGAACGGGACAAAAACCACCAGATGTTGATTCGTTTCCTCACCGCCAAGCCTTCGCGAGGCATCCCTTTCAACCGGATGTTCACACTGAAGAATTACCCCCACGATATCCTGCCGCTCTACGCCCAAGGATATTCACTGGCGAAGTTTTTGATCTTCCAAACCGGCCAACGCGAGTTTCTCGATTACGTGGCTGCTGGCATGGAATATGAAAATCAGATGCCGCCGTTGGCTGCCTGGAACCGGGCGACCCAGGAACACTTTCAGTACCAGGACCTGTCCGAGCTACAACTGGCTTGGCAAGGCTGGGTCCGATCCGGCAGTCAAGCCGAACAGGTATCCAGTTTTTCCAAAATGAGCGGACAGGATCGCGGGACAACCGTCGCCTTCAATTCAGCTGACACCGTCGAAACGAAGGTTGGCGACTCGAACCTTCGACAGGCTACTTGGCCGCAACCGTCCGACGGCAGTCGAGTTCGTTCGCTCGTCGAGCTGGAAGGTGCCCCAGCAGTTGCCCAGTCATCGAGATCGTCGAACGAAATCGGAGGTTGGTACCAACAGCAAATGCGAAACCGCACAGCGGCTGCCGAGGAAAACCGCAACCAGCTGAGGAAGTCACCGGCCACCGAAAACATCCAGGACTCCCGCGCCTCCGATCGCATCTGGCGCTGACAGCTGAAAGCGCGTGAGTGATTGTCGCTTTTGGCTCCGCGAAAGTTGTAACGTCGACACCCTCCCGCTCGCGGGAGGGTCGAGCCAAAGCGAGGGGAGGGTTTACCCACCCCCTCTCCGGCCCTGACAGGCCGACTCTCCCAAAGGAGAGTATCTACCTCCAGCCCGCCATTTTGAAAAAATATTTGCCTCTCCGCGAAATTAGCATGGTCGATTCCCCCGTGATCGCAAAGGCATCCTCAAAGCTGAGTGAAACAGCGCCGGCTCGGGCCGATGCCCAGGCTACTAACGTTTGGCGCGTTCCATGCGGCGGGCGAACGCTTCTTCGGGGATCGAGATCACATCGGTGGTTGCAACCAGATCGGTACGCAGAATGTCGATTTCTTTCTTGGCAGAAGGCAACGTAAATTTGACCATGAACCCGCCAACCTGAATTCCCTGCATTTGGTAAACCGGTGGCCAGAAGTCTTCAGCGCGAGTGGCCAATGCACGGGCCAGCAATCGAGTCGCGCGGCCCGAGAATCCACCCAGAACCATCTCCAACCGCCCCTGAGATTCACGGTGCACGTAAAACACAAACGCCGTTTCTTCTTTGGGCGAATTACTGCCGCATTGCTGCCAACTGCCATCAGCTGTTTCGTAATACAGCCCAGGTTCCAGATTTTGATCCTGCTTACTGAGGTTCAACCCAGCCACGCAAGATGGCGAGTGCGGATCGTTGCTGCGATAACGCATAAAGAATGGAATCGCGCGATCACCAGCGGTCGCGACGTCGTCCTGACTGACAAATGGCTCACAGCCAAAACTTTCAGCCAAAACGATTTCGACAACGGGATTGCTTTTGGTGCTACCGATGCCCACCAACGCCTTGTCGCCCTTGGATTCCGAGAACTCTTCGTAAACGCTCGTCGCGCGACGCAGAACCTCGGCTTCTTCCGCTTGCCCAGGACTCCACACCAGCGATTGTTTCAAATGCTCGGGATGCGGCAACGAGCCGGCCATCGATGCAATGGATGAATCCGATTTCCGCAGCTTCGCCGTGCCACCAAGGGTTGTGACGCCGTTAAGCAGCTCGCCCAGCAGCACCGAATCCGACGCAACCACAAAGGACACTTCGGGACTCTCGGCGCTATCGTCCTTGCGAACTCCCACACACATCTCCAACCGTCGGCGACGAGCCAGGAGTTCCCAGAAGTTCTCGGGCTCGACAGCAAACAAGGCGCCCGGCAATTGGTCGGCTGTTGCGTGTCCATGCTCAATCAGAAAATCGCACAGCCGCGACAAAGCTTTTAGCTGGATGTATTTGACTTCATTCTTCAGCAGCGACGCGACCTGGTGTCGATCGAGGCCGGTGTATTCGACAATCGCCTTAATGGTTCCCGGACGTTTCCGTGGATCGGGAACATGGCCTAATATTTCTGCCAATCGAAAGCTGTATTGCATGCTCGTATCCCTTGCGAGGCTGGGTCTTGAGTGATTTTATCGACCAGAAACTCTAAAATAAGCAGTTCAATGTAAAATTAAAAGCCCTTAAGCCGGAAGAAACCGCAACCTCTTCTGAAATGGGACAAGTCAGCCTCGGTCGACGTTAACAGAGGTTAAGGTGAGATTCACTCACATTACCTCCGCAGCCAAGGCTGGTATTTTGTCAGTGGATGGGTTGGAGGAAGGTACTCTCCCTTGGAAGAGCCGCCCGAGTCGACCTGTCAGGGCCAGAGAGGGGATTCGAAAACCGGCCAACTCGCCAAGGCCGACGCTCCAAGCGATGATTTCAAAAGTAGCTTGGGCCATTGGCGCCATTGGCCCGCGTCGGCAGGCCTTTACCCAACTTTGAGTATTCCGCTGCGAACACGGCCGAATCGGCCATGCTACGTAACTTTCGCACAGAGATCGACGACAACCAGCAACTTCACTCCTCGCGGTTCGGGCTGCAACTGTTTCGGTTCGACCCACTCGCCAACCACCGCGCCCACTCGCTCCACCCCACCCCCCCTCAATGCTGGCAAAGCTGGGGACTGACCTTATCGATTTTAGCGAACATAAAACCGCCCAAGCCGTTTCAATCGATTCGGTTTACCGTTGCCTGTTCAGACTGCGCTTGGCGGTCGATGAAACTTGCATGGCTGCCTTGTCGGGTTGCAGCCACAGCTTGATTCCACGTGAGGAGTACCGTGTCACAGGACATTAACGTTGTTGCTTTGGTCAAAGGTGAAGAAAGATATATCTTCCTGTTCAATGACGACCAGAAGAGCGAAACGCTGCGGACGCTGGGGCGATATGCGTCGGATAGTAAACTCAGCTTCTCCTGGTATGACGCGGCCGTATTGAGCCAGAAAGTTCGCAACATTCATCGTGCTAAACCAGCCGTATCAGGCAAGCGGTTTGACCAACCCACCAACTCACTGCTCCCTCCCCATCAACTGGGCTCGGAATCGGACTTGTCGACCGGGGAGGACCTGTTTTCGGGCGAAGACCAGCGGTAGCCGCAAAACCGGCTGACATGTTCCAACGTCATCGATGCAGGACCTGATCAACTGATGCAAGATTCAATCGGTCGTATCTTACGTTACCTGAAAGTTGAGCGTAACTGCTCGGACATGACGATCAAGTCATACCGGGAAGATCTGGAACAGCTGAGCGAGTACTTTGCCGATCCCCAGGGCAACACTCCAGCACCTGGTCAGATTCGGCCCCTCGACCTGCGAACGTTCGTGTCCGCATTGCACGAAGCAGGATACGCCAAAACTTCGATCGCGCGTCGTCTGGCATCACTACGCAGCTACTTCAAGTTTGCTCAACGAGAAGGATTGTGTGAAACGAATCCAGCCAAGCCATTGCGCAATCCTCGCAAGGAACGTAAGCTGCCCCATTTTCTGACGGGATCGGAAATCAAGAAACTGCTCGCTGCACCTTCCCGGCATGAGCCATTGGGGCTGCGCGATCGAGCGATCCTGGAAACAATGTACTCAGCGGGCCTGCGTGTTTCCGAGTTGGTCGGGGTCAATTTGCGCGACCTCGATTTGACCGAGGGACTGGTCCGAGTTCGCGGGAAGGGCAAACGCGAACGACTGGCCCCGCTGGGTCGATTTGCCGTGACCGCCATTCGCCGGTGGCTAAGCCAGCGGAAACCTGCTGCGGGGTTGTCGAAGACGGAATCCGACGCTGTATTTTTAAACCGTTTTGGAAAACGGATCACGACTCGCAGCGTGGCCAGGATGTTGGAAAAGTATCTGCAAGAAACCGGACTGGACTTGCGGACGTCTCCGCACACATTGCGACACAGCTTTGCGACCCACCTGCTGGACCGCGGTGCCGACATCCGCTCGGTGCAGGAATTGCTGGGGCACAAAAGTTTGGTGACAACCCAGATCTACACGCATATCAGTACTGCCGGTTTGCGAGAAGCGTACGAAAAGGCTCATCCGAGAGCGCGAAAGAAATAGCGTTGCTGCGACGCTCAAGAACCGCCCCCCGCCATCCCATTAGCCGAATTAGCTCGACACGTTTATAATCCGTTATTGACGCATTATTCACGCAACTGCTTTTTTGTCTCTGGCAATCATGAACATCATCCGCAATCTGGTCGCCGTTCTGGCTGGAATGCTGATTGCCATGATGGTCGTGATGGCAATCGAATCGGTCAGCATCATCCTATATCCGATTCCAGAAGATGCTCGCGACGACCAGCAAGCGTTGCGGCAATGGGCTGGACAACTACCAGCATTAGCTAACCTGATCGTTCTGATTGCCTGGTGTGCAGGCACCTTCGCCGGAGCAGCGATTACCCGTTTGATTTCGACCCGACGATGGGTTGTCGGCGGTCTGCTGGTAATTCTGGTGCTGGTCGGAATGGGCGTGTTTAACCTGGTCACGTTACCTCATCGCTGGTTCATGTGGCCAGGAATGCTGATCGGCATGCCGCTGGCAGGGCTGCTGGGGATGTTGCTGGTGTCGCCCAAACGATACTTCATTGATTCTCAGCATGTGATCCAGGCTCCAATCGAACAGGTCTTTCAAACCATCGCCAACGTCGAACACTTTTCCCAAGCGGTTCCAGAGATCAAACGGATCGAATTTCTGGCGGAACAAAAAACAGGAGCCGGCACCCGGTTTCGTGAAACTCGAGTCATGCATGGCAAGCAAGCCACCACGGAGTTGACGATTACCGAGTTTGAGAAGAATCGATCGGTCCGCTATTTGTCCGATGCCGGGGGTACGGTTTGGGACACCGTGTTTCGAGTCGAACCCAAGGAAAACGACACCCTGCTGGTCATGACCATGGAGGCCAGGCCTCATCAGTTCGCCGCCAAGGTTTTGACGCCAATGATCATGAAAATGATCTCGCGGGCAGTCAACAAAGACATGTTGGCAGTCAAAAGTTTCTGCGAATCCGGGCCCAGGTAACTCGCAAGTACGGTCCATTCACATATTTAGGAGTTGCACACTTTTGGAAACCCGACGCGTAAGCGAGAGAAAACCCGAATCGGTGTAGCCCTCGCTCACGCGTCGGGTTTCCATTTCCAA
>CAZJEK010000026.1:0-3301 GCA_964545005.1 uncultured Pirellulaceae bacterium | reverse complement strand
AATCGGTGTAGCCCTCGCTCACGCGTCGGGTTTCCATTTCCAAGGATAAGTCGCAATATTGCGACTATTAAGCTCGCATGGGCCCCTTGCCGCACGCACGTTCCCACGTCGGGAAGGTGAACCAACCAAAGCTGGCACTCAGGAAAGCAAAACGAAGCCGTCTTTTTCAAATTCGCCAAGCAGAGCCTTGCCGAATTGTATTGTCCCAACGCGAGTTACTGATCATCCAGCTGGACCAACGAAATTCTTTTCGGGGCCCGGGATGACTGGCGAGCTTGAGGGCAGGTGCGGCAGTCGCTGCATCCCGCGGTCGCCCCGATTCGCCTCAGCCAGCGAACGCCTGTCCAGATCACGTGCAGCATGGCGGCCAGCACGACCAACAGTGCTATTGCGGTTTGCCAATCGACCATCATCAAACCACCTCCCAAATCCGGCTGCACACCTGATAGGTGACCAATGCAGCCACGTATGCCAGCACGGTCATGTACACGAACGTGAACAATGGCCAGCGGTAGGAATTCGTCTCCCGGCGAATCACGGCCAAAGTCGAAACACATTGAGCGCACAGCGCAAAGAATACCATGATCGATAGTGCGACCGGGAGAGTAAACAAGGGACGATTGGTTCCTTCCCAGGTCGCTGATTCCAGTCGCCCTCGCAGCGAGCCTGACTCCTCATCGACATCAGACCCCAAACCAAAAATCACGCCCAGCGTCGACACCACGACCTCCCGGGCCGGAAACGACGCAATTGCCGCGCTGCCAATTCGCCAATCCCAGCCCAACGGTTTGACGATGGGCTCCACCCCTCGTCCAAGTCGCCCCAGGATACTGTGCCTTAACTGGTAAGCAGCGATCTGGTTGTTGGATTCCCGTACCTGCTGATTCAGTTGTTCAGTTTCTTCCTCGGTAAGCTGTTCGTCGCGATCAACGTTGGCCAATTGATCATTGGCGGCAGCGATCTGGTCAAAAGCACCCGCCAATTCTGGCGGTGGGTTGTTGGCATCGACACGCGGAAAATAGGCAATCGCCCAGACAATGATCGTGACCGCAACAATCATCGTTCCGGCATCGCGGACAAATGCCCAGCCCCCATCGAACATCCGCTGCCAGACATTTCGCAGGCTGGGAAATTTGTAGGAGGGAAGCTCCAGCACGAATGAACTGGCAGTGGATGGCAAAATCGTTTTCCGCAACAACCAGGCGACGACCACCGCCGCAACGATTCCAACCAGGTACATGGCCAACATCGTCAATCCGCGAAGCCCCAGCCAACCACCAAGGTAGTATTGATCGGGAACAAACACCGCGATCATCAAGACGTAAACCGGGAGCCGAGCGCTACAACTCATCAGCGGCGCGATCAGAATCGTAATCATCCGCTCGCGATAATCCTTGATGACGCGCGTTGCCATCACGCCGGGGATGGCACAGGCGAAAGAAGACAACAGCGGAAACAGACTGACCCCACTCAGCCCCAACCGCGCCAGGTACTGGTCGAGTAAAAACGCAGCTCGCGCGAGATAACCCGAATCCTCCAGCAGCCCCAGTATCAGGAACAGCAGCAAAATCTGCGGCAGGAAAATCAACACACTACCGACCCCGTTGATCAATCCATCGACCAACAGTGAATTCAACGGTCCCGGGGACACGACCAGGTCAACCCAACCGGACAGCGTTCCATTGAACCAGTCGATCATGGTCGAAGCCGGTTCGGCAATCATGAATACCAGCTGGAATAGCGCCACCAAAACGGCACCAGCAATCAGCAATCCGAAGACTGGGTGCGTCAGCCAACGATCAATTCGATCGGTTGTCGATCGCTGCTTGCGAGGCTTGACTTGTTCCACAACCGCATCGATATGCTTGGCAATCCAGGCGTACCGAGCGGTGGATTCGGACTCAAACGCCGACGCTTCCTGCTGCTGCAACTCGGTTCGCTCAACAGCAACAGCTGACAACCATTGGTCTGGCAGTTCGGACTTCATCTGGTCCTGCATGAAACCGTCGGTGTCGAACAACATCCGCGAGATCACGAAGCGGTTAAGGCGATGATTGTCGGGACAAACTGATTCCAGACGTTCGATTCGATCGCGCAATGAACCTTCAAAGGGCAGGTGTGGTTGGGCCGGTACCTGACCGAGTGATTCGACCAACGCCGCGCGCAATTGCTCAAACCCGCGTTTCTGATTGGCTTGCACCGGCACAACAGCGACTCCCAGCAATTTCGACAACTGCTGACAGTCAATAGCCAGCCCATGGCGACTGGCGACGTCGATCATGTTGACAGCAATCACGGTGGGTCGATTGAGTTCCAGCAACTGGCTGACCAGGAACAGATTCCGTTCGAGATTATTGGCATCCACAACGCACAGGATCAAATCTGGCTCGCTGGCCGCCGGGGGCTTCCCGAGCAACACCTTGACCGTGAGCATTTCTTCCGGCGAATGTGGAGCCAGTGAATAAGTGCCCGGCAGGTCGGTCAGATTAAAACGGAGGTCGCCAACGCGAAACTCCCCGGTTCGTTTCTCGACGGTGACACCGGGATAGTTGCCGACGTGCTGCTTGATGCCAGTCAGGGCGTTAAAGAGTGTCGATTTGCCAGCGTTGGGGTTACCTAAGACAACGACATTGGCCAGGCGATCAGCTCCGTTTTCCGACATGGATCAACGAGTTCCAGTGTGAATCACAGTGGCTTGACAAGCACATTCAGGTCTCGCGACGCTCGCAGGCACAATCGGTTCCCGTTTTCGAATTGAACGATACAGGTAATACCGCCGCGGCTGACCGAAATCACGGCCCCTGTTCGCAGCCCCATTGCCGACACGCGGGCAATTTCGTGGGGGCTACCGGTCATGGAAACGACTTTTCCAATTTGGCCAGAGTGCATTTGGCGTAAGCGGACCAGACCGCTATCGACATGCTGGTTAGTCAAAATGCTCATGGAATGCCCTGCCGTTGTTGATGAGCCGCAACCGTGATCATAGTTATCGGCTGACCCTCAATCCTTATTGAGACTCATTCTCAATAAGCTGACGGATAAATCATACCCGACTGGGCCGGTAGCTGGCTAGTGGTTTTTGCCAATTGTTTCGATTTTTTCGCGACCGCCAGTAGCCCCAAGCTCGCGGCTGGGAAAATCGAATCAAACCACCGAGACGGAGATCAAATCGCAGCCTGTGTGTCCTTTGCGCAGCCACCTTTTCCAAAAATGGCCTCCATGGTCTGACTATCTACTCGCTCACGCGTTTAGAAGTTGCACACTTTTGGAAACCCGACGCGTAAGCGAGGGAAAAACACGC
>CAZJEK010000025.1:0-32355 GCA_964545005.1 uncultured Pirellulaceae bacterium | reverse complement strand
CATGAGCCTCTTGCGCTTGTTCTGGAGTTGCAGTTTTTCCAGTGCCAATCGCCCACACGGGCTCATAGGCGATGACAGTGGTCAACATTTCCTCAGCCGAAACCCCCGCCAGCGATCCTTCAAATTGAGTTTTGACGACATCCAGCGTCTGACCGGCTTCTCGCTGTTCCAGCAACTCGCCGACGCAAACCACGGGAATCAAGCCAGCATCAAGCGTTGCTCGTACCTTGCGATTGATCAACGAATCGGTCTCACCCATCACATTGCGGCGTTCGCTGTGCCCCAAAATCACGTGGGTACAGCCGATATCTGTCAGCATTTCGGTGCTCGTTTCGCCCGTAAACGCGCCATTTGCCTCGAAATAGACGTCCTGAGCCCCTAAATCGACTGGCGAGTCGGCGACCACGGCTTTCACAGCATCCAGGTAAATCGTGGGGGGGCAGACCAGCACGTCGCACTGGGCATCAGCAGCTGCCGATACGATTCCTTGAGCCAAAGCGACAGCGTCGGCTCGGTTCAGATTCATTTTCCAGTTGCCAGCGATCAGGGGTCGACGCATCTTTCTGCCATCTTTGAAACCAGGGAAAACCGCACAGGTTACCAGCGCCAGGCCCGTTCGATAACGGCAGAATCCCGGCTTTTACCCAATTTTCACGATTCGTGAGCGGATCATTCGCGAAATTTCCAGGCGAAAGACGGCGGCTTCCAGCGGTTTTGGCGTTAGCCACCGACCTGCCGAAATTTACGCGTCAACTGGCTTTCGTCCGGGGCTACTAGCGCCCAATCGGCTGGTAAAACATGTCATTTTCCCAGCGGTTCGGCTTTGACGAATAATTTAGCGGGAGCTTTCTCAAAATATTGAAACAAGGCCGGACAGATCCAACCCTCCATCGGTGGTTCTTCCAGCCGATAAAAGTTGCCTCCCGACTCCTCTCGAATCCAACTTAACTCCTGCTGGTAACCCGGAAACGGTCGTGCAGAAAACAACATCCGGAACCCGGATTCTGAATCGGGGATATCCTGGACCAAAAAGTCGATCATCTCTGGCACGCCGGCAACAAACGGTTCCTTAACTAATCCCGCTCGCAGGTCATCAAACACCCACGTCCCGTGATGGCGATAGGGCTTGATCACCATGATCGAATTCTGTCGTGGCGGCGAATTAAACCCAGGTATCACCCCCGACACCCAAGCCACCAACAAGACCGTGCCCAGGCAGGCAGTCGCCAGACAGATACGCCGGACCACAGCTGGATTCAACCAGGTTTGATTCGTCTGCTTGGTGTAAGCTTCGTTCACGGGTGATCAAGTCTCGAACCGAAGTACAACGATTGATGAAGGAGCCAAGTTACTCAACGCGAATCGGATCCGTTTTCTACATAACGCTCGCTTCAAACGTCAGCCCCATGCAATGCATCAATCACAAACTGAATGTGATCGTTCAGTTCAACGCCCAGTTCCTGAGCACCGTTAACGATATCGTCCCGATTTACTTTTTCCGCAAATGACTTCTGTTTCATTTTCTTACGAACGCTTTTGGCTTTCATCCCCTCCATGCCGCCAGGTCGCACCAATGAAACGGCCACGATAAAGCCACACAGCTCATCGACAGCAAACAACGATTTGTCCAGTTGCGAAACACGGGGACAATCCGGGACGGCATCAACGTGAGACTTGATCGCGTAAATCACATCTTCCGGATAACCGCGTTCGGCCAGGATCCGAGATCCGACCAACGGATGATCCGGGGGCTCAGGGTTTTGTTCGTAATCGAAATCATGCAGCAAACCGACGATACCCCACTTTTCAACATCCTCGTTGAAGTGCGTGGCGTAGGCCCTCATCGCCGCCTCGACACACAACATATGTCGCCGCAAACTTTCGTTTTGAGTGAATTCACACATCAGCTGATACGCCGACTCACGATCCATCAAGTTCTCCATTCAATTGACTAAGGGAATCAGCAAGATCCTACCCGAAACAACCTGGCGAAGAAAAGAAAACTCACGCCAAGCCGCGGAGACACGAGGCAGACCCGGAATCAATTTGCAAAAACTTATCGAAAAACAAGGCCTGACATATTTTGTTCAGCTGAATTGGTTAACGCTGAGGATGGACCGTCGATTGGCTCGTTTTCTGCAAGCCGCAACTTGTTGATCATGTTAATCTTGTTCATCCTGTCCCTTTTTCAGAATGGTCAACGTGCGCGAGTTCACATGAAATTTTGACAGGATGTTCAGGATCAACAAGATTGACGAGATGCTTCCTGGAGGTGAATCCCTGAGACGACGAATTGTTTGAATGAAAGAACTTTCGCGGAGAGGCTGTTGTTTCTTGAAGTAGCGGCGCGAGGTAGATACTTTCCCTTGCAAGGCATATCGGGGACGGGTTTTGTAAACCCTCCCCTCGCTGTGGCTCGACCCTCCCGCGGGAGGGTGTCGACTTCCTTTTAGCGAAAGACGACAATGTGCAACGACTTAAGTTGCGGCTTCGAGCATTAAATGCCCACCGCTTCAGCTACGAATCGTTCTCGCTCAAGCTTTCGTCACTTGGCGTCGCATCTTGCTCAGGAGAAACCGTTTCAACGGTTTCGTACAAACGCGCCAGCTCCAACATGAAAGCTTCCAACTTGGCGTAATACTCATCTTCCTCCAACGTTGCTTTCCGCTGGCGGAGCGTTTCGATTTGAGCTTCAATCTGATCCCGCTGCTGACGCTGTTCGGGCGTCAATTTCGCCGCCACACCGCGTCGGAACAAGACGATACCGCTGGCCACCTGACCATCCACTTGCCCCGATTTGGTTTCCTTGTCCGTCCGCGTACCGACAAACCAATCACCAGGTGTTCCCAGTCCATCGCCATTGTCATCCAGCAGCGCCAGTTCGCTGGGCAAACGTTTTTCCCGGTCGTAGTAATCCAACGTGTTTCGGCTCGCTGCCACGAACGCCTCAAACAAGGATGTTTGCTGATCCTTGTCCAGGTCAAGGGACGGGTCGCTGATCGCTTGAGACAGGTAGTCGCCGAACCGGGCAAAGTTGTATTGAGCGCCACTTTTGGTCGCCGTGATTACAATCCTGCGAACCGCTTTCAATTTCCCGATGAACCCGCCGCTGGCCGAAGCGCAGTTGATAACCACCACCTGGCAGTCGACTTGATCGAGCCATTGGTCCAACTCAACCGCCGATACGTCAGGACCGATCAGATTGAATTTGGAACTCTCGCGATCGTCCGTTCCGTGCCCAATCAGGACCAACCATAACCGCTCCACTCGTTCATCGACATTGCTGATCGCTTGTTGCAACAACTCACGGTCCGACTGATCCGCGGGTTCAGCTCCCAACCGAAGATATTCCAACGTCTTGTCGGCTGCGGCCAGTTGAGCCCACCGCTGGGCCCAGGTCGCAAACTGCTGACCGTACTCGTCTTCCCCCGGCGCGCCGGTGACGACAATCAATTTCTGAACCTTCTCCGCCGATGGCTCAGTCTGTTGAGCATTGACCATGCTGACACGATTAGCCACCAGGGCGACCAGCACCAGACAGGCCCAGCCAAAGGGTACAGTTTGAAAACGCAACGCGATCATGGCATGCCTTTCCAGCGACGAACGCCCCATTCGGTCACCAGCAAACCAAGGGCCACCGCCAACACGCTCCAACGATGCCACCACGGCAACGACCGTTGCTGCGAGATCGGCACCGGCCTGGTTTCCAGCATGTCCGGCAATCGATCGACATCATCCAGATCGATTACTTCTCCACCCGAACGGCTGGCGATTTGCTCCAACAACGATCGGTTCGGAGTGAGATACAGAAACTCATCGCGATCGGGATCACAGACCCACCCCAGTTCACGGGTTTCAATTAAACTTCCGTCGTCCGCAGAAACGACCGCGCGGGCCTTGTAGACGCCCGGTGTTGTGGCCGTAAAGGTCGCATCGTAAACTCCGGCCCGTTCACCATCAGCGGTCGTGCTGAGCAGAATTTCGTCACCGCTGGGCGTTTCAACCGTCAAGCGAATATCCGCATTGTCATAAGGCAAAAACAGCTCATCACGAACCCGGATTTCGATCCGCCGCGATGTCGCAGCTCCGGGTTGCCGTTCCACCTCCATTTCAACCCGCCGTGGAACGTCGGCCACCAACCACCGGCAGGTCTGTCGCCAAGCCGAAAACAGATCCTGGTTTTCAACTTCGGTCCGCATATGCCATCGCCACAGGTCGCCGATCAACATCGCCGCGACACGTCCTTTGCCAAATGGTTGCGTCACCAGCGCGGGCACTGTCTTTCGCTCGTCGCTGGAAACGGTGGCCAGCACGGTTGCCCCGGGTTTGATCGAATCGGTGCGGTTGATGGTGCGAAATCCTGGCATTTCTCGCAGCCGTTGTTGCTCTTCAGGTTCAGTTCGGCGTATCCGAACCCATGGCTGCAGCCAACCTTCACGGGTCAAGTCAAGCCGATACTCGGCATTGCGACTCGACGGCGAGACGCGATCGAGATAGACCGGCAACATCTCTCCGATTGGCGTGCGATCATAATCTCCGCCGGCAAATGACTCCTGGCCTCCCATCATCAGCAATCCGCCGCCACGCAACGATACAAACTTTTGCAATAACGCTTTTTGATCCGCGTCGAAGAACCCCACCTCCACATCATCCAAAATGATGGCGTCGTATTGATAGAGGGTTTCGGGATCTTTCGGAAAACCGCCTCGCAACTCATCGCCATCGCGGGTGCCAATGCGAATAAACACCGGTTCGTCATGTTGCTCGGTCGTGTCATCGTCCTGAGTCTCGTAGCCGCGGAACAGTGAATTGGATTGCTGGCCTTCGCGACCACGAAACGTAAACTTGGCCTCCCGCTTGGCAATTCGAATCAACGAGACCAGGTTGACTTCCGGATCGTCTTGCATTGACCGTTGCAAAAACTTCAACTCCCAATTGGGACGACCACACAGATACAGGACACGGTAAGGACCGCGACCGCGATTGACGACTACCAACTGGCGATTGTTGACCAACGTGGCTTCTGTCGATGATTCGTTGGTCAACTGCTCGGCATCGATACTGGCAGGAAAAACCTGAACCTGGAATACGTTGATACCTGGCTTTTGAGGTCGCGTTTGAAATCGGACGACGAACTCTTTGCCATCTTCGACACCCTCGATTTCTTTTCGCTCCAATAACTCGCCGGTTTCATCCAACATTTCAACCGCAAGCTTTTGATTGGCAAATCCATGCGTGACCATCGACACGTTTATCGTGATCGGTGCGGTTTCAAAGTTGCTGTTGGAAGTCACCACACGGGTGATCCCAATATCAGCCGCGGGCTGAGAGGTGCCCACCACAACGGGATAAATTGGCGGCACCCGTTCCCAATCGATCGATTCCAGATCGCGTTCAATCGAGTCAGCATCCAGCAACCCGGATTGTCTGAGCGAATCGTTGCCATCGGAAATCATCACAACCCCGGCAGCCGGACGACCGTCAAACCGCCGAGCCACTCGATTGACATTGCCGAGCAAATCCGTACCTCGCTGGTCCGCGGCAAACTGAGTGAAGTTCGCGACCGGCCGCAACCGCTGATCGAACTGGTAACGACGCACATCAAAAATTTCCGTCAGTCTGTTCAGCCAGTTGGAATCAGCATTCAATCGTTGCTGGATCTGGTCGGCACGAGACTCCGTCTGCCCCCGATCTTTGACTTGCAAACTTTGACTGTCGTCGACCATTACCATCAGCAGATTGGCCCCAGGTTCCGGTCGAGTGAATTGATGTACGGGCTCCAGCAGGCAAATCGCCAACAGGGCCACGGCCGCAAACTTCAATCCGGCCAGCGTGAACCGCAATGGAATCGAGCCCCGGGTCCGGAAGTAACTGAACGCCGCCACCGCCGCCGTAATCACCAAAATGACAGTGACGGGCCAGCCCCATTGGTTGACGGCTGCCCAAGCGTTGGGAAATGTCATTTGCCGGCCCCCAATCGTTCATAGTACTTTCGCACCGCCTCCTGGAACTGGACCGGGACCGGTTCGCGATTGATCGGAACGATGGCATCCGGAGACGTGCGACGAAGAATCTCTTCGGCGACCTTGTCCTGCAATTCCTGCATCGGGATCAGTACCTTCATTTTTACCAGTTCCCAATTTGGTTCGGCCGAGTGACGCTCGCGTTGGTCTTTGCGTAGCTCCCGAGCCTGTTGACGAATTCGCGACGCTTCGGCTCGCAAATCCGGATCATCCAGCATTTCTTCGACGTCGCGCAGGCGATCGTAAAACTCGCGGAAATCGTCTCCAGTGATCGGCCGCATCATGCGCTGATTGCCCGCATTGCGAACTGCTTGCTGAGCCGCATCCTGGGCACCGCCATTTTCATTTCGATTCTGATTTCCCAACTGATTGATCAAGTCATTTTGCCGCTCGCGTTCGGAGGGTTCGTCTGTTTCATTGCCGCGATTTCCAGCTGGTTGCCCCTGTTGACTATTGCCGGCTCGACCCGATTGCTGGGATTCGGAATCCCGAGAATCGTTCTGGTCTGGCGGCTGGGATTGCGGATCGTTGGGCTGATCCTGGTCCTGCGGCTGGGATTCCCCTGAATTCCCGCCGCCGGGTTGCCCCTGTGGAGGCTGTTGCTGACCTGGAGCATCCTGAGGCTGGCCCGTTCGCTGTCCACTGCCTTCGGGGTTAATGTTTTCGGAATCATTTTCGTCCGATTGCTCACCCGAGCGACCGCTCTGCTGAGCTTCATCTGGTTCACGTTCCGTAGTTGATTGGCCATTTTCACCTTGCTGGGAAGACGGTTGACCGCCGCGATTCTCCGGGGATTCTTCACCGGTCGCTTCCTGGATCTCAGATTCAACGCCTTCCTTGAGATCTTCCAGCGTGCGTTCCGCGTTCCGCAATGCTTCCGTCGGATCACCCAGTACCTGTTGAGCTGCCTTTTCGATCCCTTCCCTCATCTTCTCGATGCCATCCTGAGCAACCCGCTGCTGGTCGTTGGCTAATTCATCCCACCCCCGTGACAACGCTCGGCGGGTATCTTCCAGTGCCTTGTCGGGCCGGTTGGCTTCGGTGTTGCGGAAGGTTTCATACAGCGTTTCGGCCAACAGTGGTTCCACGTCTTCGGCGGCCTCGATCGTTTCTCGCATTTCTCGCCGCAGGTTTTCGACGTCTTCCTGTTGCTGAGCCAGTTCCTGGTCGAGGTCCCGTGGCGCTTCTTCGTCTCGCAACGATCGTCGCTGGCCAGGTTCCCGATCGGAATTCAACGAAACGGGGCTGGCTGATTCGGCTTGCATTTGCTGGGCGATTTCCGCTTGGCGTTGTTCAATTTCCTGGGCACGATTGCGCATGTCACGCATTTGTTCGGTGAACTCTCCGGCAGCACGTTGTTTGAATTCATCGCGCAGATTTTCCAGATCGCGTTGTGCCCGGGTGCCTTCCGCGGCAGCCTGGGAAACTTCACGTTCATCGAGCGATTCTGCGGCCCGTCGCAAATTTTCCCGAGTTTGTTCCAGTTGCTCCGCCTGCTCCGACATTCGTTCGCGATTCTGTTCCTCATTCATTCGCTGCAACAGTTCTTCGGCGTCACGCAACATTTGTTCCTGCTGTTCACGCAACGACTTCAAACGGCGTTCCAATTCTTCCTTGTCTTCTGCCGTCTCGGCTTCTTCCAACGCATTGACCAGCTCCTTGATCTGTTCATTGAGGTCCTCCTGCCGGCGAGCGAGATCTTTTAATTCGTTCAACACGCGGCGATCCTCCTGGGCTTCGGGGGATTCCTGTTCTTCGGCTGCCGTTTTCTCCTGCTCGTAACGATTGCGATCGTCATCCAGTTGAAGTTCATTCAACTGCTGTTGAGCCCGGTTGTTCTGCTGGCTCGACTGTTGCTGACTGGACTGGTTCTGCTGTTGGCGGGAAACCTCCATTTCCCGGGCTCGCAATTTCAAAAACGCCGCGTACACGGCTTGCTGCGATGCCATCGCGTCCTCCAACAGGTCCAGTTGCTGCTGGGAGGAGGCAGCGTTCAGCTGGTCGACGACATCACCAATCAAGGTTTGGATCTGACGGACGACTCCCTGCGATTTTGGATCTTGTACCTGCTGAGCCATCGACTCGACTTGGCTACCAACGGTTTCCTGAGACTCAGAAATGGTCTGCACGTCATCATTGAACGCTGCGGAAATTTCTGACAGCTCCCGTTCTCGCCGCAATACGTTCCAGGTTGCAGCAATGATTTGTTTTTGCAGCTCGGCAAGCTGCTCCGCCTGCTGCGCATTCTGACCGCTTTGTTGTTGCTGCTGCTGTTGCTGTTGTTGGTTTTGAGAATCGGGCTGGGCAGCACCTTGTCGAAAGATCTGCTCCAGCGGTCGGACTTCTGCAAAAAAGATATCGCTGACAACCCGTCTGGGATTACCTTCTGAATCGTCGTCTTCGGCCCAAAAGTGATAGGTAACCAGATCGTCAGCAGCCGCATTCAATGATTCCAGTGCCAACAGGTGCTGGGCGCGCAAGCGGTCGCCTTTGAGCGTTTCGGAATCGAGCTTCAGCTCGACGGGCTCCTGTCCAGCGATCGAGTAGGTCACCCCCAACTGACTGACCCCGAAATCATCCCAGGTTTCAACTGCCAGCACGACTTCTTCCAACGGTGAGGCTTCGATGTCTCGACCCGGAGCGACGACCTTCAATTTCGGCGGCTGGTTTCGCAACGCCTTCAATACAAACGTGGGCGGCAACCGATTGGTCCGCTGTTGGGCATCGGTCAGCACCAGTTTCCATTTGCTGGAATCGACGATTGGAAATGCTACTTTGTACGTATTCGGTTGCTCGGGATCCGCCGTCAGCTGCAAGGCAGGTAGCGGCTCACCAGACTCTTCGGTGACCGGTTCCAGTCGAGCATCGACCAGTTCCTTGTTGACATGAAATTGAAACGCAACTTGAGTCTGTTCCACGGCGCTGATACGGCGAACATCCTGAATCTGGCGTGGCTGTTGTTGCGTGTACTCGGGGAAGGTGAGTTCTGCATCGGCCTGAACAAGCTCGGGAAACGTAAACACGTTGATCCGAAACTGACTGGACTGATCGGCCGCTGTCTGAGTCGCGTTGTATTCGATGTGATAGTCGGTCGCGCTGGCGACGCTGGGAATTCTAGCACCAAACATCGGGTCGTCGAGGCTGCGTTCCATCGGCAGCCGAATGATTTCTCCGTCGGACTGTGAAAACACCAGCGTGGCGTCGACGGGTACCGATTGAGGAAACTTGGCCATCACCAAAACACTCGACCCCTGTTCGACTTCGGTATTTCCCGGCTCGACTTCAATCACGACCTCACCGGGATTCAAGACAGCATCGGAAAACGCGATCGTATCATCAGGTGGCAGCGGGCGGACGTGAAAAATCAGCCCCATCAATGCGGCAAAAAACAGGAACAGGCTGACCAGGCCCAAAGCCGGAAAGGCGGTAACTTGCCAACGGGGCACGATTGCCGCCCAGTCCTCCTGATAGCTGTGCGCGATCGCCTGCCGCATCACGTCCATCTGCAAAAACCCAAATCGGTGACCGTTGGTCGGTTGCTGTTCGGCAGCTGTCAGCAGCGCAGAATCCAACGCCGGAAACTGACTTTCAATCGAACGCACCAACCCTTCGCGGGAGACCGGCAGCCAGGCGGTGACAGCGATCGCCAGCAAGGTCAACATCGATGTTGACCAGAATAACGTCCGGGGCCAGTCGGCCGGATCCAAGGTACCGTTGCGATTCAGCAAATACAGCGAAACGGCGGCAATCGCCGCGATCGACCAGATGACGGTCAGCGAAACCGCCAAACGACGAAAGCGGACGCGCCACAGTGCCGGAGCGATTCGTTGTTGCAAACTAGGATCCATCACCTTACCTGCCTTCGGTTAAACTTGCATCGACGACGCTAATCGCTTGGCCAGCATACTGGCTCATGGTTACCCGTCTTGAAAATCTCATCCGGCCAACCCCCCAGTGAGCATTGCCGATTTTCGTCCGGCCAACCAGGTTTCTGAAATCAGCACGACCAGCGCGGCGACGATCAACCACTTCCAGACTTTTTGACGACTTTCAATTTCTCGATCCCGCAGTTCACGCAATTGCGCCAACTCGGACTCAGCGGTGGAATGCTCGCCCACCTGAACACCCAGCCGTTCGAGTTGAGCGATCTCCAATTGACCGCCGACGCTTTCGCGACGATCAATATTGACCGCAAACTTGATGACCTCCTGATCCGTTCGGCCAGCGGCCAGACTGGGCTGCAAACGATAGATGCCGGGTACCGTGGTCCGGGCGTATCGGGTTTGCCCGGGTTCGATCGTCTCGATGGACCCATTGGGTTTGACCAGCTTGCGGGCACTGGCTTCGGGGGGAAACGCGATCGCATCGCCAACGACGAGGGAAGTATCCAAATCTGGTAAACCTGCTCCCAACTCCAATAGATGGGACAACAGAACGACGAACTTGGGAGACAGCGCCAATTGACTTTCACCGGGACGCCACCCAGCCGCGACGCCAAGCACGCGACCGTCCTTGGCAAAATCGCGAGCCCAGACGGCGGGTTGTCGGTTGTCGAACGAGGCCAATAATTTGGTGTCATCGGCCAGCTGGACGGGTTGGGTTTTCCAGAATCGAATCGATGTAAAGTCAGCAAAAGCCGACTGCACGAACGGTAGGAAAACTGGATCGCGATAGTCAACCTGGCCCAGAATACGATACTTGTCGGTCGAGCCAGCTTCCACCGCCGTCGCACCGACCAGCGAATTCAAGGCCTGGGCGATGTCGGGGCTGTTAACGACGGCCAGCACTTGCCGACCACGCTCGGCAAACTTCTGGGCAAACTCAACACCGTCTCGATCAAGCGGCGCCGCAACAATCAGCAGCGCCGGGATCTGGCCCGCGAAATCGTCATCCAACCATGCAACTTGTTCCAATTCCGAAGGCCGAACCTGAACGACCTCAATTTTTCGGGTTGGAGAGTCCGTGAACGCGCGTTGAACATAAAACAACAGGCTTTCCGGATCCTCAGGGTCATCCTCCCCCACAAACGCCAAGCTCAAGACACGTTGTTGGGGCGCTGAAACATAAAACACATTGTCAAAATCTTCGTTGTCACCGGTCAGCCGAAACTCATCACCGCCCAGCGTTTGATCCAACGGCACTTTCAACACGCGGCTGGTGCCCGGCGGAACAATAAACGAAAGCTGCCGGCCGTCAGGATCGCTGACAGACGCATCGGCAGACGATGACCAGTCAACTTTGAAATTCTCTTTCAGTGAATTTTCGGCATTGCTGACGCGTACCCGGACCTGAGGCGGAACTTCTTCCTGCACAGCAGCCAAACGCTCCACCGTCGCGTTGCTGGAATTCAGAGGCGCAACGTTGCGGAAACTGACGCGGACCAAGGGAGGCCACTGGTATGCCTGCAGGGCCTCGGTTTCAGTTTCAGCTTGCAAATCAGAGATCACAACCAATTGAAGTTTGGGGCGCCGGCCTTCATCATCGCTACGAGTCTGGTCGTGCCAGTCGTCCAACTGGTTGGCCACCGCCACCATCGCATTTCCCAAGTCCGCTTCACTCCAACCCGGCTGAATTGTTTTCAACTCATCCTTGATTGATTGAACCGCAGCCTGTTGTTGCCCCGGTTGCTCTGCACCGCCAGCCGAAAACGGGACGACAGCCCACGCCTGTTGATCAAACGCCAGCAGCGCTACTTCGTCGTTGGCTTCCAGTTGGTCCAGGACTTCGTTGACCTGTTCCATTGCCTGCGGCCAAACACCGCCTCGTCGCATACTGGCACTGACGTCCAGCAAAATTGCAACCCGGCGATGTTCGACATCAAACTCCGCCAACAATTCGGCGCCGGGGAAATAGGGACGCATGAAGGCAAACGCCAATAAACAAATCGCCAACGCCCGCAACAGCAACAGCAACCAATTATCCAACCGGCTGCGGCGAGTTAACCGGGGCGGCGACGGCTTGAGAAACATCAACGAACTGAACGGCGTCTGCCCTTGCGGCGTCCGTCGAATCAGATGAAACAAGACCGGAAAAACAACCGCGGCAGCTCCCAGCCCAAATAACCAGGCAACGACGCTCATGAAGCACCTCCACCGACCACCGGATTCCGACGTTGCCCCATTCCCATCGCGGTGCCGACTCGCGACTGAACCAGTGCTACCAACGCATCTTCCACCGGTTGATCGATCCTCAAGGTGTGCAGGTCAATTCCCGATCGCTGGCAAATTGCAGCCAACTGCTCAGCGTGTTCGGAAAACTGCTGCAAGTAGCTTTCCCGCACACTGGCCGGATCGACATAGAGCTGCCGATTGGTTTCGACGTCCTGAAACATGCTGGCTTTGTTAAAGTCGAACTCAATTTCGGTCGGATCAAGCACACGCATCAAGGTCACCTGGTGGCCCCGGGCTCGCAGGTAGCCGAGCTTCTGTTCCAGCGAATCAATGGGCGTCAGAAAATCAGAAATCAAAATGACCAGTGCGCGACGAGAGACGGTGCGAGCAATCTGTTCCAGGGGCCCCTCGACGTCAGTTGCAGAATCAGGCTGAGCATGTTCCAACGCCAACATCAGCCGCCGAAGATGTCCGGCGCGGTACCTGGGCGGCACGACGTCGTGAATGCTTTCTCCAAACGTCATCAGCCCCACCGCGTCCCGCTGCCGATTGAAAAACCAGGCCAGGGTTGCGGCCAGGGTCCGGGCATAGTCGGCCTTGGTGTAGCTGGTACTGCCAAAGGACATCGATCGACTCATGTCCAGCAGCAAGTAACACCGCAGGTTGGTTTCGTCTTCAAACCGTTTGATGTATTGCCGATCCCGCCGCGCAACCTGTTTCCAGTCCAGATACCTCAGGTCGTCGCCCGGCGAGTAAGGCCGGTAATCGGTGAACTCAACCGAAAACCCATGATAGGGACTACGATGCAGCCCCGACATGAAACCTTCGACGACCATTTTGGCGCGCAGTTCCAGCTGCCTGATTTTCATCAGCGTTTCGGGAGCCAGCGGTACAAATCCTTGGGTCTCGTTAGCCATCAACAACTTTGGGTGGGTGAACAGGCAGGGACATTAAACGGGGGCTTTGACGTGATCGAGTAGCTGGTCGATCAATTTCTCGACCGTCATCCCTTCAGCCTCAGCCCGATAACTGGGCAGGATTCGATGCCGTAGCACCGGGTGAGCCAACGCTCGAATATCATCGACAGTGACGTGGGAACGGCCGGAAAACAGACTCCGAGCTTTGGCGCCCAGAATCAGGTTTTGAGCACCACGCAACCCAGCCCCCCAGTTAACGAACTGATTGACAAAATCTGGCGTGCCTTCGCGATGCGGTCGGCTGGCGTCGGCCAGTTGAACGGCATAGCGGACCAGGTTTTCGGCGACTGGCACTTTGCGAACGGTGTGGTGAAATCGCTTGACATCTTCGGCCGTGAACAGCGTTGCAATCGAGGGCCTGGTATCGGCCGTTGTCTGTTGGACCACTTTGACTTCGTCATCCTGATTCAGGTAGTCGATTCTGACATTGAACATGAATCGATCAAGCTGGGCCTCGGGCAAGGGATAGGTACCTTCCATTTCAATCGGGTTTTGTGTCGCCAGCACAAAGAACGGTTCTTCCAAAGGATAGCGGACCCCGGCTGCGGTGACCTGATGCTCCTGCATGGCTTCCAACAACGCCGCCTGGGTCTTCGGTGGCGTTCGGTTGATTTCATCCGCCAGCACGACATTGGCGAAAATCGGGCCTTTGACGAATTGCATCGTTCGCTGTCCGTCCTGGTCTTGCAAAATCTCGGTACCAGTGATGTCCGCCGGCATCAAGTCCGGAGTGAACTGAATGCGGCGAAACTCCAGATCAAAAATCTCCGCGATGCTGCGCACAAGCAGCGTCTTGGCCAATCCCGGGGCACCGGTAATCAGACAATTTCCTCCCGCGAACAGGCTGACCAGCAATTGCTCAATCACGTCGGTCTGACCAACAATAACTCCCGACAATTGCTCGAAGATTTTTTCTCGACTTTGGCGAATCTGCTCAACGGCGATTCGTTCCTGTTCAAACGTTTCAGTGGTCGACACGTAGGACTCCTGCTAGGAAAGTGCTTGATTGTTCAGTGGGACTGACGCGGCCGTTGATTGCTGCAATGGTTGAGGAATTAATGGGTCATCGCGTAGGTCACGATATTGATCCCCAACGGATAGGCAAAGGGTTCGGAATAGGTTTCGAAATACCCTCGGTCGACGCCTTCCCGCTCCCAGCCATCACCCAGGTCGGTGTTATGGCAGATAAAGGCCATGATCCGACCATCATCGTCAACGTACCCGCGGTAATGAGGCTCACCCGCGTCGAAGCGTTCGGTTCGATTCCCCCGCATGTAGTGGTGCACACTGGGAATCAGCGGCTTTTCTTTGAGCTGATAAACATTTTGAAAGATCTCATGCTCCAACGGAATGTCGACCCAGGGGCGATTCGGGAACACCCGTTTCATCTGATCCTCCAAATTGCTCCATTCGTATTCTCCCCAGAAGTCATCGACCATCAGAAACCCACCTTTGGTCAGGTATCGCCGCAATGCAACCGCTTCTTCTTCACTGAAAACGAGCTTGCCGGGTTCAATGATGTAAATGAATGGATAGTCAAACAGCTCCGGGTCGGTCAGCCGCAGAATCTTGCCATCGGGATCGACTTTCAAACTCGTGAGTTGCTGCAACCGATAAGACAGATTCAGGTCGGCATCGGGATAGTCGATTCGCCAGCGGTCACCCGGCCCGTACCCATATTGGCTGCCATAAGAGTCGTATTGAATGCGAACGAACGTAAACACATCGTGTTCGAAATCACGATTCTTTTCCCACTCAGGGACACCATTGCGTTTGTCGCGCTGTTCGAAACCACCGTCAAAACCACGACTCCGCCGCCATCCCCCCCGACGTTGATAGTCCTGGGCGATCGCGATGGTAGTCAATAGCAGCAATGCCACTGCGATCGGCAACTTGTATTGCATCAACTTCATGGCCTCTCCTTGGGCTGTTGCGAATTGATTTCCAGCAGCAACTGGTGAGCTTGTTGGTACCGGGGTGCCTGTTCCAGGGACATCAATACCTGCCGTTTTGCCTGCGAAAGATCTTTCAACCGAAAATAGGCAAGCGCCAGCTGGTACCGTAACTCGGCGACGTCCAGCGGATTCATCTCAGCCAACACCGTCAGGGCTTCAGCAATGGCTGAATCGTTACCCAGCGAGGTCGCTGCTTCGGCCATCGCCTCCCAGGGAGTCTTTCGCAACGGATCAACCGCGGCCAACCGACGAGCGTACTTGATCGTTGCGTCCCAGTCCTGCTGGTCAACCGTCAACACTAACAACCGTTCGTATAGATCCGGCTCACTGGCTTCCAATTTTGCGTATCGCTCCAACGCCTGGCGTTCCTGATCGGGTTGGTCGAGCTGCTGGTGCAACGCCGCCCGCAGTCGATAAACGGACGGCTCAACGTCGCACAGGGACTGAGCTTGATCCAACAGTTGGCCAGCCTCTTCGGTCTGGTTGGCTTTCAATCGCCCACTGGCTTCGGCCAACAACCCGGGCAGGTTATTCGGGTGCTCACGATTCCACGCCACCCAGAAATCGACACCCGCATCAGGAGGTAGCAGCTCGGGCTGAGTCCAATCGGCCTGCGGCGCGAACTGCTGGGCTCGTTTGGTCGCAAACTGCTGAAAGTTTCGATCCAGCGAACCCATCGGTTCGGTGTACTTCGACAACGCCTCATTAATCGGGGTCCCCAGGGACAACTCATCAAGAATTTGCAGCAGCGCTGGCAGTCCGTGCTTCTGAATCAGGTACTCGACCGCCAGCGATGATTGAAAGTAGGCAAATTGCAGATGGGCAGCCGAGGGCGGCCTTAAAAACGCCGCACTCAATTGGCTGACCGGAGTCAACTCATTGAGCAACATTTCGCGATATCGCTGGGACATCGATTCGCCCCACGCTTCATCAGCCTGCTTCTCCTCATAGACACTGATCCCCTCGCTTAACCAGCGCGGCATCTTGTTGTTCGTTTTCTGCAAGGTCACGACGTGGCAGAACTCATGCCACAACACCGATTTCCAACTGGTCATACTGGTGCCCTGAGCCGCGGGACTGTTCATCGTAATGACGCGGCCAAAACAGACTCCCAGAAAACCGTCCCCACCGGGCAACCCAAAGGTACGAATCGCAAAGTCCTGTTGCCGCGGAAAAATCTCGATGATAATCGGCGTTTCCAATTCGACAGCGTACTTGTCAGACAACTGGTCAGCTGCTTCCTGCAGGAAACGCAAAACTTCCTGGCCATAAATCCGGGCTTCTTCCGGCGCCATGCGAACCACAAAATCTCGATTGGTCAGCGTTGTGAACCCTGACATTTCATCGCGCAGCACGACCAGATTATGGGCCAGCACGTTGTACTGATCTTCGTCAAATACTTCATCGGCCAACTTCCAGCCTTCGACCTCCTGGCCCAGACGTAACAGATCGTGGGCGAGTTGAATTTTGGCCGGCAGATAGCCTTTGTCGTAAACCAGGGCGCGACGCTGATACTTTTCCCCCTCGGCAAACCGATATTTCTCCGACAGCTCCCGGCCAATCACATGATCAACTTCCGGGTTTGCCTTCCAGGTATTCAACGCCTGACTGCGAAACTTGACCTCCCCATCATCGTCATTTTGCAAATGGGAAATCGCCGCCAGGTAAGCCAGCGCTGCCGGATGCCGAGGGTTGACCTGCAGGACCTTGCTAATCGTCCGCTTGGCCTGGTCGTAAAACTCAGCACTGACTTCTCGATCGGCAACCATCAACAAGCTGTCGATGTGACTGGGATTGGCTTCCAGCGCCTGATTCAGATACTCCGTCGCTCGTTCGGAGTTACTTCGTCGAAAGCAGACGGCCAGACCATACAGCGCATCGGTATCATCCGGTGCAACCTTCAGCAAACGTTGATAGTAATCGGCCGCCATTTCATAGTCTGCTTTGTCCAGCGACAACTTCGCGATCGCTTTCAGCACATCGGGATCGGCAGGATCGCGACTCAAAGCCGGACGAAAAAACGCATTGAGAACTTCCTTGGGGTCAGCCCCCTGGGCCAGGAAAAATTTCCCCAAAGCCAGCTGGTTGTATTTATCTCGATACAGCCAGGCGTTCTTGCTGGCAGCCTGCTCGATATCCTTGATCGTCTGCAGCGCCTGTTCAGGCAAGTTGTTGAATCGATAGACATCGATCGCTGCCGTCATCAACCGGATACCCTTGTCGTATTTCTCTTGCGCTTGCTGAAACGTCTTCAGCGCGTCGGAATACTTCCCGGTCACCATCTGCGATTCGATGATCAACAGCGGTAGCGATTCGTTCAAACCAAACCGCCCCAACGATTCCTGTTCTTCTCTGGCCAATTCGATGGCCTGTTGATAGTCACCCGTATTGAACGCGTTGCGACATTCAAGCGAAAGCGAAGAAGAAACCTGGCCAGAAGCCGGGGCGACGGTCCCTGACTGGCAGCAGCTGATGGCGATCAGCAGGAGACAACGAACCGTTGGCGGAAAGATTTGGCGGGGCCATCTCAACTGATTCTGGCTATCGGCGGGCTTCAATCTCGTTGCCTTTCAGGTGCTTGGTGACTTTCTGACTTCAGCAGCAATAGGATCCCATGTTCCCGTCCCGCCCACAACCGAATTGTTTCGCTGGGTATTAATCATTTTTGTCGCTGAAAAGTATCGCCGCAATTTGATTTTGTGTTTTGTTCGACTCTGGCGTGGCTTACTTGATTTCAGTGGTTAGCTGAATTACCGTTTTAGCCAGGAGTTTCAGGAGCAGGCATCAAGGAACGGGAAAATAAGGATGTGGCAGACTTCACACGGCGATCGCGTACTGCAGGGCGACGAAGCCATCGTGTTTATGGAGGCGGTAGCCTACCTGCGGGACATGATAACGGTAGCAGTGGAAACCAATGAGCCGTATCAGACGGGAGTGACGATCTTTGACGCGCTGCAACCCACCCAGCAGCTGGCAGCGCTGCACACCGTCGTAACAGCACTGTTTAAACCAGACGTTCCTGCGCCCGATCTCAATGCGACTCTGGAAGCCACCGTTTATGGCGTTTACCGGGAACTGCTGTCGCTGATCGAAATCGAAATCGATTCGACTCGACTGGGCGACGACGCATATGAAATGCGACAAGGATTGATCGCCGGCATCAGGTGCCCGATCGTCACCGAAGACGACCGATTCAACGAATTTGATGACCTCGACCTGCGAGACGTCCCTCCCATTGACTGCGAAGACATGCACGTCTGGGAATCCGAAGTGGAATCGTTTGCCGATCGCGTCCTGTGGGATCGCGATTTTCTGCTGGATGCCTTCATTGCTGATCTCGACCCAGCCAAAGCCAACTTCTTTCGCCAGCAACTGGGCATTGAACCTCACTACTTTGACGTGGCCGCTCCCGATGCCTGGTCAGCCGAATACCAACGCATTGATCGAGAGCTGGTGGAGTTGCGAGATTCTCGACCGGGCCTGTTTCGCCGGGACGAGTTCTAGCAGCCAACCCTTATTGCTCGTCGGAAGTAGTCGGTCCGGCAGGCTCATCTGGTTCGGCGACAATAACCTGACCTGCCTCAGCAGCATCCGCCAGACGTTTCATCTGGGGGTTGGCATAAGTTAACCGCCAGAATTTTTCCACCTGATCATGGGCCTGTCCCAGCAAGCTGCCTTCCGGATAGGCCCCCGTCTCTTCATCGATTTGGCCTGCCGGAATTCCGGTCATCAACTCCAGTGCATCGAAAATATTATCGACGGCGTGAACATGGAACCTGCCGGCTTCCGCCGCTTCGACGATGTCTCGCCGCAACATCAAGTCGCCAGCATTGGAACGTGGAATGACGACTCCCTGATCACCGGTCAAACCAAAGTAACTGCAAACGTCGTAGAAACCTTCAATCTTTTCATTCACACCACCGATCGCTTCCAGGTGTCCGTGCTGATCGATCGCCCCGGTAATCGCCATGGATTGTTTGATCGGGACTCCAGCCAGGGCACTCAGCAGACAGATCACTTCGGCTCCCGATGCCGAATCGCCGTCGATTCCTCCATAACTTTGTTCAAATGCGAGTGATGCACTGAAGGCCAGGGGATGCTTGGTCCGGAGCAAGTTTCGCAGCAAACCGCCCAGAATATGAAAGCCTTTGGTGTGAATCGAGCCGGACATTCTGGACTGACCTTCGATATCGATCAGCCCGGCATTTCCGGGCCCAATGCTGGCGGTGATGCGAGCTGGAAATCCATAAGTCAGGGGGCCTGACCTCATCACTGCCAGGCCATTGATCTGCCCGATCACCTCGCCGGTGGTTTCGACCATGATCGTGCGGTTCTTGACCATTTCGAAAAACTTGCGTGATGGCAAGCTGGCTCGATGCTTGGTCCGCCGGACGGCTTCGTGGACGTGCTTGTCGATGACCGTATCTTCTCCGGCCAGGAAAGCCGCCTCCCGGGCAATGTCCGCGATGCGTCCGAATTTGGCTGTCAATCGATCTTGCCGGGCAACAATCCGGGCTCCATGTTCGGCCAACGCTGCCACGGCGGATCGGTGGAACGGCGGCAGCGATTCGGCACGACTTAATCCAGCCACCACGGTGGCGTATTGGTTCACGGATTCGGAACTGCGGGGCAGCTGGCTATCGAAGTCGGCCAACACTTTGAACAACTCGCGAAAATCAGGATCGACCGCATCCAGTCGATAATAGGTTGGCGCATCACCAATCATGATCACGCGAACATTGATTTCAATCGGTTCGGGCAATGTGACCACCGACTGCCGCATCCAACCAACCTCGGGGGGAACAATCTCCAACCGCCCCGTTCGGAGCGTGCGCATTAAAGCTCGCCAGGCTCCCGGTTCAGAAATCAACTCGTTGACGTCCAGAATCAGATAGCCACTATCGGCTTGCAGCAACGCTCCAGCTCGAATGCCGCGGTAGTCCGACATCGCCATCCCATTGGGTCCGAATTCCGGCTCAACCGTCCCCAGCAGGTTTAACAGGCTGGGCGTGTTTTCTTCAATCACCGGGCGCGCGGTATCGTCATCATGGGATAAGACAACATTCACCCCGTACAGGATTTTGAAATCCAGCTCCTGTTCCCCGTGTAAACGATTTTCGATCACATCGTCGACGGCTTCATCGAGAAACGCCTGGACGTCCTGCCCCGGGAATTGCTTGCGGAGAGGTTCCAGAAACTCCTGCATTAACGTCTTCGCAACAGACTGGTTCAACGTCCGCAAGTCTTCGGAGGCCTGTCGAATTAACTGGTTAACGCGACGGCCCGTTTCCTGAAGTTGTTTCTGATACTTGGGCAACAGCGATTCGTATGCCGTCCATTGCTCTTCAGGAACCTTGCCCTGGCTGACCAGCAATTTCAGTTGCTCGGGCGGAACCGGTTCGCCTTCAACGACGGGCAAGATCAACGTTTGGGAGGCTGGCCCCTGCTGAACGCTGACCAACCGCATGCCGTTGGCTTCGATCTCCTGCTCCATCGGTTCGGTCGTTTTGCGAATCTCCGCCTGCAACGCTTCCTGGATTGCATGCCGGTTGGAAACATGGGGCTCGGATTCCAGCGCCTTGGTCAGCCCTTCCTCCAGAAACTCGGCAAACCCGATCATCTGCCGCCGGAACTGTGGTGCTTGACCAGGCGGCAAGGTAATCAACCGCGGGTGATCTGGCCGAGCGAAATGGTGCACGTAGCAAAAGTCTCGCTTGTTATCGGACTGCGGCTGCAGCTGATTAAGCAATCGTCGGACCATTGTGATTCGCCCGGTACCGCGCGGGCCGCGCACATAAACGTTTTGCCCTGGGGCCATGCACTGCAAGCCAAACATCAAAGCATCGTAAGCCGTTGGCTGGCCTAACACGCCCTTGACGGGATCCAGTTCCGCGGTGGTTTCAAACGCCATCGTGTCGTGGTCACACTTCCAGCGCAATTCATCGGCGGAAACCAATGTACGTTGCTGGGTCGAAGTCGGAGTATCGGTCATGGTCGCTTTCAAAAGTCCATCAAGTGAGCCGCCCTATTGTAAGACGTTCCGACCGTGGTTGATAACCGGTGATAACCCCATGGCGTTTCGGCCTCGAATCCAGTCAGCAGTAAAGAAGGTAAAAAGCCGTTGAGTCCAAGGGGGATCCCCTCAAAAATCTCAGTGCTTCGGTCTCCACGGTGAAGAACGTCGCTCCAAATTCGGCAAGCCGGGCAGGGCGATCAGTGATCATTTGGATTGAGGAAATAAAAAAGCCGCTCCGGTCAGGAGCGGCTTTTCAGTTTTACTGATTGCAAACGACTCAACCAGATATCACTCGGTCAAAATGGTCGGCAGGTTGTTGGCGATCTCTTCGAAAATCGCAATCAACGCTGATCCATCATCGGCGTGGTAGTGACGTCCATGGCCAGCTTGGGCCACTGAACTCATCGCGTCCTTGTCGGCACCCGGGGTAAAGGTGACCGTATGAATCGTGACTTCATTGGATTCCATGATGTCAGCTACCGCCTCATCCGGATCCTGCCCTGAGTTACTGATTCCGTCGGTCAACACCACGATCGTTTTGGCCGCAAACGGACGAGCGGCATTGCCGTTGACAATCGGCGGCAGCCCGGTGGTCATGCCATCGCCAATCGCAGTCCCTCCGTAAGGCTCCAACTCATCGATGAACGCCCGAATGTCGGAATAGTCTTCCTGCAAGGTGTAGTCCAGTTGAGCACTACTGGCGAACGTTACCAGTGACACCAATTCTGTCTGGTCGGTTGAATCCAGCACATCCAGGAATGCATCGACGCCCTGGGTCAGATACCACCAGCGGCTATAACGTGCCGCTCCACGACGGTACTTCCAGTCGTAGCAGAACATCGCCATGTCGACGGTGAGTTCGTCAGCTTCGCTGCTGCTGAATGAGTCACCCAGCGTGTGACTACTGTTTTCCCAACGTTCCAACTGGTAGATCACGTTGTCAGAATAGCGTCGATCGTAGAGGTACCTGGTTGCGTCCTGGTACTCGGACCAGCTGATTCGTCGTTCGGATTCAGTTCGTTCCGGATCCCATCGGCGATCCGACGAATTACGAATGGTCCAACTGCCACTGGCTTCCTCGGGACGATGGTAACCTTTGTCTCTCCAGTATCCGCCATAGCGACTGTTTCGCCATTGCCAATAGTGGTACTCCCAACCACCAGGAATCACAATCTCATCATAGGTCTCATATAAATCTTTCAAGATATCGAGCATTTCCTCGTCGTCGCGGAAGTACAACATCGAACCGGAGCGGTCCAGGACCAGGGCGATGTCCCGGTCAACCTGAGTCGCGATCGAGCGGCGAGTTGGACTAAAGGTGTCAATGTGCTTGGCTTCGGCTGTATGCTGCGTACCATCGATATCCTTGTAGCTGAACGAAGAGTTCTTCATCACGTTGAACATCATTGGCAATTCCAGGTTGGTCGTGACCGCCAAGCTGGTTGGTCGTTGATCATCGCTGAGGATGTCGGCCATCGGCGTTTCGGTAAATACATACATCCCGCGGCCATTGTTGGCGCGAACTGAGCGACCAAACGCAATTTGAATGTCGCTATCAGAACCAGTCCCCACCGACAGCACTCGGCCCACGACGGGATTGGCCTGGGCAATCTCCTGCGCTTTCGCGATGCTCATTTGCAATGCCAAATCACGTTTTTGTTCGTTGGTCAGGGTACGATCGCCTTGCGCAACACTCATTGCGCGTCCACCCGCGTGGGCCGCACAATCGGTCGTTATCTTCAACTCGGTCGAAACCAGTTGCATGTATGCCAGATTGATTGCGAAACCGGCAAAGATCAATAACATCGGAAGCAGTACTGCAAACAGCGGCACGATCGCGCCGCGGCGGTTGCCTGATCTGCCACGAGCAGCAACGATTGGGTCTGTCATCGTCCTCTCCTCAATAAAAATGCGGCCTGTGGGCCATACGTGTGGTGTACGAAAAAATCGACGCCTAGTTTCCGACCTCGCTGGCATCGAAGAAGCCGCGATAGCGCTCGGTGCGGAGCGTCATCTGGGCTCGGATATAGTTCTCGCCAAACATGGCCCCCGGTAAAATCACGGCGTTGTCGGCCATTTTGATTTCGATGCTGGTCGTAACGTCACTAGTATCGAACGCCAGTTCCCCAATCACGTTGCCGTCGTCGTCAGTGGAGCCGTCAGCGCTATTGATCGTGATATCGGCTTGCACGTTGCCCAACCGGTTTAACACCGCTTGAGCCCGATCAATGCCATCTTGAACGGTCGCACCCTCGGTCATCACAAACCGGCAAGCCTCGTAGCACGCGTTCTGGGCAACATTTCGCATGATGCACATTCGCGAAAATTCGACGCACACCGTGATCACGATCATGAACGCCGGAGCCACCATCGCGAACTCAATCGCGGTTGCTCCGCGGCGCGCCTCGCCACGCCGTCGGCGGCGGCGATTGCGAATTGGACTGATGCAGGAAATTAACATTGTAGGGCTACTCATTCATCAAATTCGCGGACCATGACGACCTGCGAACTTACGTTTCGGTTAAATAGTGAATCGAAGATGTACAAGGAGTTGCCTTGAGTTGGCGCCGTGACCCGGACCGTAATTGGATCCAGCTCACCCAGCGTGCTGAAATCTTCGGGAAGAACTTCGATGCCGCCATCGGGGACCGTGACCTGCCGATCAGCTAGCGCTTCGGCAACCCGGTCCAGCACCATTTCCCGAGTTGCTCGGCGGCGAACACCAGCACGAGCTCCTTCGAAACAACAAATCGACAACGATTCTTTTAAATAGATTCCAGAGCAGATTTCCAGCGTGCCCATCATCAACAGGATGATCAACGGAAAACAGATCGCCGCTTCGACTGCCGCGGCTCCGCGACGGTCGTGCCGACGTCGTTTTCGCAATCGAAAACGGTTTCGCCTCGATCGTTGCCGGTGACGATGCTCAGTGTCTGGTGTAACGGACATGGATGAAAAACAAAAAATAGTGTGGGGTGACTTCGGCCCAACAAGAACTGGCAATGCCAATGAGAAGCTCACCAAGTTCAATCCTGCCAGCGCATGCGGACAGGACTCGCGGAAGCCGATATGGAAATCTAGGTCACGGGTGAGTCTTTGACGCCTCAACGGGGTTTAGCAACCCGACCAGCGTCAAACTTTCGCAGGCTCGGCCCGCAGAATCGCTACGGTCATGACAATCAGCAGCCAGGCACATTGGTCAGCATCGTCGATAGGCTCCCCAGAGAGTTTTGCAATGGATCATTGCATCTAACGCGAAAAGCAAACCGCAGAGTCGCAGCGTTCGCAGCACCCCATCGTCGCCGGCAATCTCCTGCAAGCTCCCCGTGCTCTGCGCCTCTGCGGTTCCGGATTAATGACTCTAGCTTCCCCAGCTTTTCCGCGGTTCGGCTTTGGCCGATAGGGACTTTCGATCGATCAACATTTCCACCGACGTAGGCCCCAGCAGCTCGTTCAGCCGGGACGTCAACTCATCGTTGATCTCAATCCGTCGATGCGAATCCAGCTCAACCCGCATCCCTTCATTGGTAATCAGTTCGATTTTTAATTCCCGATTGCCTGGATAGCCCCGGAGAATTTCGTAAGCCAATTTCAGTGAATCTTCCTGGTGATGTTGCTGATCGATCAGGAGCTTGATGCCGTGGGTCAGATTCTGATCCAATTGCTCAATCGGGATGACCTTGTCGGCGATCAAGTTGGCTTCGTCGCCGCCGCGGAAGTCGAGCCGACCTTGCACGACAACCACCGCATCGGGTTGCACATGGTGCCCATGTTTGACGAAATCTCCCGGCCACAGGATGGTCCGAATCGCTCCATCGGTGTCTTCGAGATCAAACATGACATACTTGGTGGGTGCGTTGGCTTCCCGTTGGTTCTTGGTGTGCGAATGTTTGACGGCCGAAACCATCCCGCCCATGCTGACTCGGTCGCGATCTTTCAAGCCCTCCAACTGGGAGGTGCGATGAGAACAATACCGGGCCAGTTGGGCTTCGTACTGAGCCAACGGGTGACTGGTCAGGTAATAGCCCAGCACTTCCTTTTCGCTGGTCAGCAGGTGGCGTTCTTCCCACTCGTCCATTTCAGGCAGGACGACCGGTTCGGCGTCGGCCTGATCGTCGTCATCATCACTTCCCCCGAACAGACTTTTCTGGCCGCTGCGTTTGTCGGCTTGCGCGGCGGCTCCCGACTGCAAAGCTCGATCCAGCACGGCGGCCAATTGAGAACGCTTGGCACCGAAACAATCCAGGGCGCCAGCTTTGATCAAGGCTTCGATTGACGACCGACTGCACTTGGCCGCTTCGACGCGTTCGCAAAAGTCAAAGATATCCTTGTAGGGGCCGTCAGTTTTTCGATTCTCGACAATTGCTTCGGCAGCACTGGCGCCGCAGCCTTTGATCGCCGAGAGCGCGAAATGGACTTTACCATCGGCGACCGTGAACTCGACGCCCGAATGATTGATGCAGGGCGCCACGACCTCGACCCCCATCCGGTCGCAATCCTCCATGTGCTCGACCAGCGAATCCTTGCTGGTAAAGTTGCGGCCAGGGATATCCCCCGTCAACAGTGCCGCCATGAACTCCACCGGATAGTGGGCTTTCAGATACGCCGTTTGCCAGGCAATGGCAGCGTAAGCAGTGGAATGGCTTTTATTGAAGCCGTAACCCGCAAATTTCAGGATCATGTCCCACATGTCCTGAGCGTCTTTTTTGCTCAGTCCCTGCTCGACCGCTCCTGTCATGTACTCTTCGTAGTTGGCCGCGATCACTTTTTCTTTTTTCTTGCTGATCGCTTTGATACACGTGTACGCAGCGGCCAACGGAATCTTGCCCAACCGGTTCAGGATCTGCATCACCTGTTCCTGATAAACCATCACGCCGTTGGTTTCTTCCAGGATTTCACGCAGCACGTCCAGCTTGTATTCGGCCGGCTTGCGACCGTGCTTGACGTCGATGTACTGCTGAACCATGCCGCCTTCCAACGGCCCGGGACGGTACAACGCATTGGTCGCGATGATGTCGCGGAAATGGTCCGGCTTCATCTTCTGCAACAAGTCGCGAATCCCGCCGCTTTCCAACTGGAACACGCCCTTGGTGTCACCGCTTTGCAATAGCTGAAACGTCTTCTTGTCGTCCAGGGGAAACTTGAGCGTGTCGACTCTCTCGCCAGTCGTTTGCTCGATCAATTTGACCGCGTTGCTGAGAATGGTCAGCGTTCGCAGCCCCAGGAAGTCCATTTTCAACAACCCGGCATCCTCGACATCGTTCATCGACCATTGAGTGATGATGTCATCTTTGCCGGCGACTCGGCCGAGGGGCACGTAATTGGTCAATGGCCCATCGCTGATCACCACGGCAGCGGCGTGAGTCCCGATATTGCGTGCCAGCCCTTCCAGCTTCATCGCAAAATTGACCATCTCTTCGACCTCGGGATCACCATCGTAGGCGGCCTTCAGTTCGTCGCTTTCCTCCAACGCCGCTTGCAATGAAATTCCCAGCTTGTCCGGGATCATCGCGGTCACCTGGTTCACCCGTGCCAGCGGAATCCCCAACACGCGCCCCACGTCCTTGATCGCCGCCCGGGCCTTGAGCGTGCCAAAGGTTCCAATCTGCGCGACGCTGTCTTCACCGTATTTCTCCTTGACGTAGCGGATGATCTCACCGCGTCGTTCTTTGCAGAAGTCGATATCGATATCGGGAGCTTCCAGCCGGTTTTCGTCCAGAAAACGTTCGAACAGCAAACTGTACTTGATCGGGCAGACGTGACTCAAGTACAGCGCATAACACACCAACGCGCCGACTCCGCTACCACGTGCGGTCGACGGAATATCACATTTGCGGGCCTGCTCAACAAAGTCCCACACGATCAGAAAGTAGTTGGCAAATCCCAACTTGTTGATCACGCCCAGCTCGCGATTCAGCCGGTCCATGACTTCCTGAGACAACTCGCCGCCTGGACGCATGGTTTCGTTGTCAGCGTACCGTTCGTGCAACCCTTTCAAACACAGATGACGCAACTCGTCTTCGGGAGAGCGATCTTCGGGAAGGTCGAAGATCGGGAAATAACGCTGTCCCAGTTCCAGCTGAATGTCGACTGAATCGGCAATCTGCTGACTGCGCGCAACAGCGTCTTCCAGGCCCTGAAAATTCCGATACATCTCTTCGGGTGGTCGCAGGTAAAATTGGTCGCCCTCCATCTTCATCCGTTGGGCGTCTGTGCGAAACTTGCCCATGTTGATGCAGAGCATGACATCCTGAACGTCAGCGTCCTCTCGATCAACGTAGTGACAGTCGCTGGTCGCAACCAGTGGCAAGCCCATCCGGTTGGCAACTTCGACGGCACCTTGCAACTGCGGCCGCTGGATCTCGACGTTGTTGTTCATGATTTCGATGAAGTAGCGATCACCGAACAAATTGTGGAACCAGCCGGCCACCTCTTCGGCTTCGGTAAGCTGCTCTTCGGCCCCATTGCCACCCCGCAGGATCGCACGGCTGAACTCGGACGACACACAGCCGCTGAGACAGATAATTCCCTCGTGGTACTCCTGCAACAATTCCTTGTCGATGCGAGGCTTGAAGTAAAAACCGTCCAGACTGGCGTAGGAGGCCATTTTGACCAGGTTTTTAAATCCGGTCGCATTTTGACACAGCAGCGTCAAGTGATAACTGGATTCCTTGCCTCCGCGACCGGAGCGGTTCTTGCGGCTACCGGGAGCGATGTAGGCTTCGTAGCCAATGATCGGATTGATATCTTTACCGCGACAGGCGCGATAAAACTCCAATGCGCCATGCAGGTTGCCGTGGTCGGTCAACGCCAGCGCGTTCATCCCGTGATCGGCCGTTCGCTGAACCAGCCGTGGGATCGAACTGGCTCCGTCAAGCAGACTGTAGTGGCTGTGACAGTGAAGATGAACAAACGGGCGTTCCGACATCGTCAATCCTTTTCCGTAACCCAAAAACAGAGGGCAAGCATCTTAACAGGTTCCAGTCGGTTTGACATGCTGTCGATGCCGGATCTGGCGATATTGCCGATGATTCCGGCTGCAGAAAAAATCCCCTTTTCAACTTGGCGACCCTAACCTCTGACCTAGACTTCGGGAGTAGTTTTGAAATCCAGCGGTTTCATGGCAACCCGTTTGCCCCGCGCGAACCAGCTACGACCAACCATTTCCTAGGTTTTACACCTGCTGATGTCGACTCCCACGAAAAACAAACGCACCTCCAGAAAACCCAGCCAGACGGCGAGAATCCTCGAAACCGTTGAACTGCTGTTGGCGCTACACGAAGAACAGGGAAATCAGCAGTCCGAATCCCAGGGTCAAGTCGAACTTCTGACCGAACAACTGGCCGGGCTGGAATCAAAAATCTCCTGCATGGCCGACAACCGCGGCGAGTCGGTCCCGATGTCGCCGAACGAACTGCAACAACAGGTACAGCAAGCGATCGACGAAAGACTCGATCAGTTCCTCGACCGTCAAATTGAGAAGCTCAATGAAGCGATTGGAGGCCAACTGGAAACTCGGTTGGAAGACCTGTTCGATCGCTTCGAAAAACTTGAACAACAATCCAGCGCAGTACGGTCACAACTGACCAACCTGGAAACGCAGGCCGTCTTTGGCGGAACGTCCTCGGATACGTCAGCCGAGCCACCAGCGGAGTGGATGGGCAAAATAGAAGACAAGCTGGAAAGCTCGTCACGGTCCCTGTTGTCTGATGTCGAACTTCGTCTGGACGAATTTTACGATCGCCTGACGACGCGTCTGGGTTCTGCACCAACGGTTGCAAAAGAAAACCTGAATCCCCAGGTTGCTCCGTCGGATGACGATTCAGCGTCGCACTGGGAAAAGCAGAAGCGGGCAATGCTGCAGAAGTACGGTATCGACCCGGAAAAACGTCCGCTGGAAGAAGAAAAGAAACGCGAACAGGAAGAAAAAGCAAAGCAAGCTTCGGCAGCTGAAAAACTGAACAGCCTGCACGATTCGATTGCCAACATTTCGCCCGAAGACAGCGAAGCGATTGAAAAACTTAAAAAGGACTTGAATTCCAAACTTCGCGACGCCGAAGTTGAACTTTCGATCAATCGAGCCAAACTGAGCCAGGAGCGTGCCGAACTCGATCAGCAACGCACCGAGTTGGAGCAGCGAATGGCAGACCTGGAAGCCAAGCTGGCCTCGCGAGACCAGAATCCGGAGGACAAAAAAGGCGGCTTCATGAACCGGTTCACCCGGCACCTGGGCAAGTAATTTTGATCGTCTTTCGGCCCGCGAAAGTTACGCGCCACCACCTTCCCGCTCGCGGGAGGGTCGAGCCAAAGCGAGGGGAGGGTTTACCAACCCCCTCTCCGGCCCTGATGGCCGACTCTCCCGAGGGAGAGTGTCTACTTCCAGCGGTTTTAGCGCTGGCCACCGACTTTCCGAAAGTACGCTTCAACTGGCTTTGTCGGGCTAGCGGCCAAACGGCTGGACAAAAAAAAATCAGCCTCTCCGCGAAAGTTTTTCGTTCACCCGATTCGTCGGTGCAGGGTTCAACGACCAGAGAGCATCTCGTCAATCCTGTTGATCCTGAGCATCCTGTTAAACTTTCCGGTGCGTACGCTGACGATTCTGAAAACGGGTCCGCAAAAAAGGAACAGGATCGACCAGATGAACATGATCAACACTATGCTGTTGGCGAAAAAGAGAAAGAGCCAATCGACAACTCAACCTCAGCGCCAACCAGTTCAACTGGACAGTAGCATGGCCGATTCGGCCGTGATCGTAATCGGCGACAGAAGGTCAAGCGAAACCACACCGATTCGGACCAACGGTCCAAGTTTATCCGCCTACTCTTGCCATTGCTGAAACTCGGTGGCGACCTGTTTCAGTTGATTTTTGCGTTTCTCAAACAAACCAAACACGACGAGGATCGCGATTCCCAGGCCAATCCCGAACGCCCACCAGGGCCAAACGTGATGGAATCGCTGATGGGCATGTGAGACCATCGTCAACATCGCCATCAATAAAAATAAACTGCCGAGATACAGAAACGATTTGATCCGCAACAGGATTCCCAGCATCATCCCGGCGACGGCTAACCCAGCCAACAGCATCGGCGGCCACAGGCTATCGCCAATCCCGCGAATAAAAATTTCGCTGGTAGAACTGATGTAAATCGTGGCTGCACACAGGTAGCGGATCGCTGTCAATTGAGCCGCCGATAAACGATCTCGAATCAACCAGGTTCCAATCAACACCGACAGTGCCGGTGGGATCAGCCACAACTGGGGATGCTCCAGAAATGCGGTGGCGGGATACTTGTGCAACAGCAACCACAACGCCAGGTTGCCAAACACAACCGTAGCTGCACCGCTGACAACCGATTGACGAAGATAGCAGACCATCAAGTACATCAACCCGATGGTCATCATGACCAGGGCTGGATCGTAAGCCACCAATCCGCGGGAATCGATAAACGACAACGCGGCCACCAACACTGGCAAGATGGTCCCGACGTTAAACAATGGCTGGGCCAACACCTCCAGTTTGCGATGCTTCAACACTTCGGCGACTCCGACTCCTGCAAAACAGATCGCCATAACCACGAACGGCCAGAACTTTTTCAAACCAAATTCAAACAGCCAGGGCATGGCCAGGTACAGATGAGCAACGAGTGCCACGGCGACCAGCTGAGCAACGTAGACGTAAGCCTGGCGTCCTTGAATCGACAGCGAAAACGGATCGTGCTGAGGAAGCAATGCCATGATCAACAGCCCGGCAATCATTCCGACAATCACAATCGTGACACCCACCGCCTCGGGATAGCTGATTCCGCAACCGACGCCGGGTTCGAACTGGACCACTTCCACCCAGATCACGGCGACCAGGCAAAGCACCGACAGGACGCAGGTGATGGAGGCCATTTCCTGCAACGATCGTAGCCAGGTATCCCCCTGGCGGACCCAGCGAGAAACCAGCCCACCGTAAATAAACATCGCCGCGCCCAGCACGACCAGCGTGCGAATCATCAAGCTGGGACCGGCCAACATTTCTGGAGGCCGCAGTTCGGCCCAGGAAATCAACACGCCACCCAGGGTGATCAAAACCAACGTCAAATGCTGCCACCAACGCCCCCGCCCCACGGACCACAGTCCGTACCCGGCAGCCAGAATCCATGGTACCGCGGCCAGAGAATAACGGAGCACCGGTTGGTTCTGAAAGAAAATCAACCCGCCAGCAAACAGCAGCGACGCCATGCCGATGACCACGCATGCGACCGGCACCTGTCGACCAAATGAGCTCGCCAATCCGCTGCGTTGATCGTCAGACAGGTACTGGTACGTGGACTTCCATGTTTGTCGTGTCCCCCAAACAACCGCCCAGGCCGTTGCCCAACAGGCCATTGCCACGATCAGCCAATCAAACTGCCATTGATCCAGAATTCGCATCAATCGGCTGGTGGCCTGCAAGACAATCACTGCACTAATCAATAACGTTGCCGCCACGCGCGGTCGCGCCCGCGGATTGAGCACCACGTGCCCCAGCGAAAACCCGATGATTGCGATCACCGCCGCGATGCCAAAACCATTATCCAGAACGCTGGCCGAACGATCGACTCCATCGACCAGACATTGCCCCATCGTGGCCAGTACCAGCCAGGCGACCGCAACCACCATGACCACATTGGGAAACCAGTGAGCCGTTCCTTTTCGAATCACCATCGACACCGACCAGACAGCAGCGAAAACAGCAGCGATCACCGCCGACAAATTGATCACGTCGGGATGGTTACGAGAAAACCAGCCTGCCGGATCACGCTGTCCCAAGGCCACCAAGGCAACCCCGGCCAAAGCCAACGCCAGGAATCCGACGAGGCTATTGTTAATCGACAGCCCACCAGCAAACACGAATATGGCCCACACCGCCATTAGGGTCAGATAGCCCCAGAACCAGCTGGGAGCCAAAAACAATCCTTGGCCGGCATAGGCAATCCCGACCAACGCCACCGCAACACTCGCCGCGACCGCTCCCTGTTCGAGCGAATGACGTTGCGGTTGATTCGTCACAAACCAACGCGAGATCGGTGTTGGCAACCACTTGCCGCCGAGCGTTAACGTCAGCTGGATCGCCGAGACGGCCAACAACCCGACGGTCAGCAATCGGTAGGGTTCCCAATTGATCGACTCGCCCAATGACCGATCCAGACGAGCGGCAATGATGGCGACCAATACCACACCGGTCCAACCCGATAAACAGGCCCAGGTGGTTTGCCGATGCTGAGACTGATGGTCGGACCACTTGGA
>CAZJEK010000024.1:3999-32582 GCA_964545005.1 uncultured Pirellulaceae bacterium | reverse complement strand
AAACGAGATGGAGCCAGACGCGAGAAAGAGACTGAGGCATACGTTTGCCTTGTTCGGTAATCAGAAAAAGTAAAAGGCCAGGCCTGCGGCCATTTTTAGCGAATAGATAAAGCTAAGCCCAGCCCTGCAGGCTGGGCTGGGCAAACGGCTGGCCCGTTGGGCCGAAATATTCGGGCCGGTTCGGCACGTTGATTGCGCAAAGAGAAGAATCAGATTTACCGCAGCAAGCCGTACATCATGCCGGCCATGCAGGCGGTCATGCAAGCGGCCAGCATCCCGCCAAACATGGCTCGTAAACCCAATTGAGCCAAATCAGAACGTCGCGATGGTGCCAGGGGACCAATCCCGCCAATCTGGATTCCAATCGCTCCGAAATTGGAAAAACCACACAACGCATAGGTCAAAATCACTTCAGTTCGCTCGGAGATGGTAACGGTTGCTCCATCCGCTCCCTGGACTCGGCCGGCAAGGATTTCGGCCATGTCGGTATAGGCAATGAACTCGTTGACGACCATCTTCTTGCCCAACAGTTCGCCGGCGACCCCACAATCCTGAGTGGCAATGCCCATCACCCAAGCCAGCGGATAAAACAACATCGAAAACAAACCGTTCAACGTCCACTCAATATCAATTGGCGTGGAAGCGAACAGATTGACCAACCATTGAACCAACTCACCACAACCGTACAGCAACGCATTCAGCATCGCCAACAATGCCAGAAATGCGATCAGCATCCCGGTGATATTGATTGCCAGCTTGACCCCATCGGCGGCACCAATGGCGGCCGCTTCGATCACGTTAGTGGCAGCAGACTCGTCCTGGGCAATCTGTTTTTCCAGCGGCTGCGTGGTTTCGGTTTCCGGTTGCATGATCTTGGCGATCACCAGTGCCGCCGGCGCCGAAATCAAGGATGCGGTTAACAAGTGACCGGCACTGATTCCACTGGCTACAAAAATTGCCATCAGGCTGCCACTGATCGTCGCGAAACCACCGACCATCAAAGCGTTTAACTCACTGCGAGTCATGTCGGCCACAAAAGGACGAATCACCAGCGGCGCTTCGGTATGTCCAACCAGCACATTGGCCGCTGCTGCCATGCTTTCCGGCCCCGAGGTCCCCAACGTTTTTTGCATCGCCCAAGCCATCGATCGAATCAGGACATGCATTACACCCAAGTGGTACAACACCGCCATCAGCGACGCAAAAAAGATCACCGTCGGCAACACACCAAACGCAAACGTGCGAGTCAGGACGGTGATGTCGTTGTAGTTGCCGGAAACCGGATAGGCTTTGAAGACAAAGTTGGATCCTTCATCAACATAAGTTTTGATCGCTGCAAAAATTCCATTGACGCCAGAAAACAACACGCCGTTCGGAAACCTGGGAACGGCAATCCTTCCGTTCTCGCGCGGCAGCTGAGCGGAAACGGTTTCGGGGTCGAGCGTGCCTTGCTCCAATCCGGCCAACAGTTGCTCCGACGACGTGACCCCATCCAGACCGGCTTCGGCCAACAATACCCCTACCGATTCAGCACCGACCTGATTGGTTTCAACCGCCGTAACCAGCTCATCCAGCGATGCGAAATGTCGATCAAGCGTCCAGTTTTGGGACTGAAAGAACAAGGCTGCCAACAACGCTTGCAGCAACACGCCGATTCCGACCAGCCTCCAGTTGACTTTCTGCTTGTGAGAACTGACCACCCAAGCCAATAAAATCATTACAACCAGTCCCAGTAGACTGATCAGGTTAAGCGAGCTCATCATGAACTTCCCAGGATCTCAAACAACATGAACGAGACCATTGTGAAGGAATCGAAACCACTTGACCATGGACCCTCCGTTCCCCTCACAATCGTTTTAATCAGTTCCCCACAATCGGCAGGAATTTTTCCGCAGCAGCGACATTAAATTTCCTGCTGAAAAATGCATTTTTGAATTCGATTGTCGGGTTGCCGGACCTATATTTCCGGACAATTGATTCCGCTAACTACTGTATTTTGAATCCATGATTCGAAGGTCACTCATCATTCTGAGCCTCTGCAGCGCCGTGTTGTGCGCCTTCATAGGCTTTTTGAGTTACCGGGCAATCGAAGAATCCAAGCAATTGCAATCTTCATCGATTGAGTTGAGTTGCAGCGACTTGCTGAAAACGGCGCCCGAAACATCGACCGGCGTTCAGCTTAATGACTTTGTACTGGGCAGGCATGTCGCCGGAATCGATCTCGATGGTGACCAGCAGTGGGACCAGGGAGCGATTCCGCTGTTCCCCAAACAGCGACAACCGTTCAAGTACGGTTATCGAGCCGTCATTCTCTGCTTCAAGGGCTTGCCAGACGAAGCTGCGGTTGATCAAGCGTTGATCGGTTCCGCTGTCGAAGCAGATTTCTGGCCTGGACGGCAAGAGCTCGATCCTGCTATCTACTCACGACTGGCGGTTAAGTATCGCCACATGGATTTCGACAATTCCCGGGTGCTCTTCCTGGGATTCGAGAAAGCGAATCCGGTGTTGGGGAAAACCAGCCTCAGGCTGGCAACGCTGGTTGGAGCCGGATCAGTCGTTTTGGCATTGATCACCTTTATCCTGGGTATGTTGTCAGCGATTCTCAAAAAAGCGGCATCGCGGCGACCGAAAAAGCAGCCGCAACCGACAGCCAACCGAGCTGGTTTGCCAGCCTCCGGCGAAGAACCAGAATTCACCGGCGGCGTGCTGGACCGCGTCAAATCAATGCGCGATCGCTCACCCGCATAGCGCCGATACCATTCTGAACTGGACTCAAACTCCAGCGGAAACAACCGAGCTGGCTCGTTGGGCACCCTCCGGCTGAGGCATTTGTTCCAGGCGATGTCGAAACTTGATATGGCGACGACGTGTCAATTCGACCAGTGGCTTCCAGACCTGGGCTGTCAGCTGGTGTTTGATCAGGAAATGCCAGAACAAGTTTGATCGTTTGTACAAGTAGGACATCGCCAGGTAGGCTGGTATCGCTCGCCAGTCCGAAGGGCGTCGCCGCCAAATTGATGCATGCGAGAAAAGGCGACGATAGCACCACTGGTAGCCATCGGCAAGTTGCTGAGGCGTCATGTGTTTGGGCTCGAATACGACGTGAGCTGTATCGTAGCGGTTCCAATCTCGATGCAGCAGCCTGCCCTCTGATTCCAACTGCCGAAACAAAGGCGTACCAGGATAGGGAGTCATGATGTGAAAGGTCGCGCATTCCAATTTGTTGTCTTCGATCCAGTTGATCGTCGTCTCAAATACGTCCTCACGATCATGATCGAATCCAAGGACAAAGCTGCCATTAACCTGGATTCCATTCTCATGCAGAAGCTTTACACGTTTCGAATAGTCCTCCGTGCGAGGGCTTTTTTTCTTCGCGTCCTGGATGTTTTGATTCTGCAGCGACTCAAAGCCAATAAAAACTCCCGTGCAACCAGCCAGTGCCATATCGCGTACTAAACTCGGGTCGTCCGTAACATCGATACTGACCGCTGCGCTCCAAATCTTCTGGAGTGGACGTAGAGCGCCGCAAAGTTCTCGCAGGTATTCGGGTTTGGACCCCAGGTTGTTGTCGGTAAAAACAGCATAAGGCTGGTCGTCATGGGCAAATTCTTCTGCGATTTGCTCGACCTGACGCATGAGGTAGGGCATGTGCAGATCTTTGGTCGAGAGGTAGCAGAAGCCGCACCGATTGTGGCAACCCCGTGTCGCAATCAAACTGGTTGTCGTCAAATATCCTTTTCGATTCAGCAGGTCGCGCCGGGGCGCTGGGTCTTGTTCATAAGGCCGTCGAAAATCCGCGCGATAGGATTCCTGCCAATCCCCGAGTTGGATGTCTCGCAGAATCCGCCCCCACAGCTGGACGCCGTCACCGATTGCCAAAATATCTGCATGGGGTGCGACTTCTTCGGGACAGGAAATCGCGTGAAGTCCACCGAGAACGACAATCACACC
This sequence comes from uncultured Pirellulaceae bacterium, assembly GCA_964545005.1. Classification (GTDB taxonomy): domain Bacteria; phylum Planctomycetota; class Planctomycetia; order Pirellulales; family Pirellulaceae; genus Mariniblastus. Next base: position 28,631 of record CAZJEK010000024.1, on the reverse strand, counting down.
GCGTTCACGATACCACCGGGCAAGTTCATAGGCTCGATTGGCAAACGTCAAGTGAACGGTGATTCCGACCACTTGAGGCATGGGATCACATGGTGGTGCACCCTGCAGCAAGTTTTCGTCCCAGTATTCGACCGTCCAGTCATCGGGAGTACTGCTGGCAATACTGGTTAATGCCAGGGTCGGCGTTAGCACGTGTTTCCCAAAGCTGGCGTGTGGATCCTTGGGGTAAAACGGGTTGATCAACAGTGCGTGCTGTTTCGTGATGCTGGGGGTCGCGAGGTTCCTGTTCAGAACGGGCGGCACTCGCATCGCCTTGGGCATCCAGCGTTGTTTCATCAGGCACGCAACGTTATTCGTCGTCGAAGTTGTCCAAACTGGTAGGTACCGCCAGGCCGGCGTCATCCGGTTCGGCTTCTCCAGGCTCAGCCCCGTCGTCGCTGTCGTCAATGTCGACAATCTCATCTTCGGCTGACAGGCCGCGCAAATCGGCTGGAATGATCGCGGGTATCACGCTGCCGACAGAAGGGCCAACATTTAAGGGATCCTGACGAAATCCCCACAGCACGATTAAATACGCGATCGGAAATGCCAGCATGGCCCCCAATGCAATTTTGATAAACTCCGCCGGTGAATTCTTTGATGTCGAACCTTGGGAACGGCTGGACGAGCGACGTCGTTTGACACGGGGAGCAGATTCCAGCCGAGCGACGTTTTCCTGATAGGCCTCTTTGCGTACCGGTTGCATCGCGGCAGAATTCGATTTTGACCGACGCCGTTTCCGTCGCGCACCTTCGCTTAATTGAATCGGGACCACAAACTTCTCGCGGTCGTCGATTTCGCTGTCGTCTGATTCGGCAGGCTTGGTTTCGACCGAAACGTTGTTCGTCTGTTCCAAGGGCAACGCCGGTTGGTCACCCACCACTTCCAGTTCGGGAACCGATTGTTCCAAAATTCGCACCAACGCGAACGTTTCACCGCAGTGAGGGCACCGGACTTCCGTGTTGGGAGCAGCAAATGAGGGAACCCTGACCAAGCCCTGGCAATTCAGGCAATTGCCAAGGATCAGACTGCTGGGTTTTGAACTGGGCTCAGAACCGGACAACTCACCGCCTCTTGAGTACAAAAACTAAAATCGGAGACGTAATTATAGTCCAAGGCTTTCGGGTTGAGAAATCCCTGATCCAGTTTGCCTGATCGTCAAACACGATATCCGACAGCCAGTCAAAGCGTTGTTGCCGCCTTCGTTGATCTATGCTGGCGAATAGACCGATTCCAATTTGGACTTCAGGTAATCCATCAGTCGCAAGTGATTCAGTGGTTCGCCGGTAACGTGGGTTCCCAACTCTGGGCCCGTCCAGCGACTTCCACTTTGATGGATGTTTTGATTGAGCCAGCGTTTCAACGAATCGAACTCGCCGCGAGAAAACGACTGATTCAGGTCCCCCAATTCTTCTGTCGCGGCGTGAAAAAACTGAGCTGCGTACAAATTGCCCAGCGTGTAGGTTGGGAAGTATCCAAACAAGCCAGCCGACCAGTGAACGTCCTGTAAGACTCCCTGTGCGTCGTTGGGAACATCGATTCCCAGATAGCGTTGGTATTTTTCATTCCAGGCACCTGGCAAATCGTCAATCGCCAAGTTGTCGTTCATTAAATCCCTTTCTAACTCAAATCGAATAATGATGTGCAGATTATACGTGGCTTCATCGGCTTCGACTCGTATCAGCGAGGGCTCGACAGCGTTGATGGCGCGATAAAAATCTGATTGAGATATGTCGCCCAACGATTCGGAAAACAGCTGCTGCGTGGAAGGGTAGAAGTGCTGCCAAAACGCATCACTGCGTCCGACCAGATTCTCCCACAATCGTGATTGCGATTCGTGAATCCCGAGGCTGCAGTATTGGCCCAGTGGCAGTCCGTATTGATCGCGCCGTAAACCCTGTTCGTAAATCCCGTGTCCGGCTTCGTGCAGCGTGCCAAAAAACGAGCCGCTGAAAAAATGCTCGTCATACCGTGTCGTGATGCGACAATCATCGGGGCCGATTTCAGTGCAAAACGGATGATGAGTAATGTCCAGTCTTCCTCGTTGATAGTCAAAACCGATCGCAGCGGACGCTTGCCGCCCCAATTGCTGTTGCCGATCAACCGGAAAACTTCGTTTAAGAATCGAAGTGTCCGGGGCGTTCGATGATCCCTTGATCGACGCGACCAGCGGGACGAGCTCGTCGCATAATCCCTGCAATACTGTCGCAACATCGCTGGTGACCGCTCCCCGTTCATAGTTTTCCATCAACGCGTCATAGCGTTCCCCTGAATACTCCAAAGCCTCGGCTTGCTCGCGTTTCAAGCGACAAATTTCATCCAGCTGCGGAGCAAAGCTGGCAAAGTCGTTGTTTTGACGTGCGGCGACCCACAGATTCTGTCCTCGCGAAGTCGATTTGGCTAACGCCTGAACCAACGATTCGGGCAGCTTCGTTGAACGGTCGAATTCGTACTTCAAGCGAGCAATCGTTACCGCCTGGTCGGAAGTCGCATCATGAACAAGCTCGGACTCAGCCAGTTGACCCAACCAGTCCCCCAATTCCGGGGAAGTTGCACGCTGATGAATCAATCCAGCCAGAAACGCCGATTGTTCACTCCGGTACTCATGGGCTGCCGCGGGCAATTGCGTCTGCTGGTCCCATTCCAATAATGCGTGAGTCGAGCGCAATAAGGCCGTTTGGCGAACGTGGTCGCAGACCTGTTGATAGATTTGGGAAGCTTGGTTTTCAGTCATCGGATGTTCATTGTAACGTCTAGACTTCAGAGGTCTCTGTGGGCAGCTTTTGGCGGATTGTCGTCTTTCGTTTCGCGAAATTGATTGCGTTTGCCCGATTGGTAGGCTCGGGGATCGAACATGGAGGGCATCTCGTAAATCTTGTTGATCCTGAAGATCCTGTCAAACTTCCAGGTGAATCTTGTCGTACGCAGTCCATTTTGAGCAAGAAGACGAAAAAAGGGACAAGATGGACAAGATTGACATGATCAACAAAATGCGTCTTGCAGAAGACGAGTCAATCGACAACTAAAACCGAGCGTCAACCAGAGCGGCTGTCCAAAAAATATCACCCACTCCGCGTAACAGGATGTGACATTTCCCCCACCGGACAACTACTCCCGCCCCCTGTGTTTAACTCATGACCGCTTTGATCGGATAGGCAGGTTCGACTCCGGTCAAGCGTTGATCCAGCCCCTGATGCTTGACGATGAATCGTTCGTGATCGATTCCCAGCAGATGCAAAATAGTGGCATTGATGTCCCTGATGTGGACCGGGTTTTCGGTCACGTTGTAGGAAAAGTCGTCGGTTTCACCGTGCACCACTCCGCCGCGAATTCCCGCACCCGCCAACCACATCGTGAAGTTGCGAGGGTGATGGTCCCGGCCGTAAGTCTGCTTGGTCAGTTTTCCCTGACAGTATATGGTCCGACCGAACTCGCCACCCCAAACGACCAGCGTATCGTCGAACAGTCCGCGTTGTTTGAGATCGGTAATCAGTCCGTGGATGGGTTGGTCAATGTCGCGGCACTGGTTGGGAAGGTCAACCGGGAGATTGCCGTGCTGGTCCCAGCCGCGATGGAAGATTTGAGTCAGCCGAACACCGCGTTCTGCCATTCGCCGCGCCAGCAGGCAGTTGTAGGCAAAGGTGCCCGGCTTCTTGACATCCGGCCCGTACATCGCCAATGTCTCTTCGGTTTCGTCAGACAGGTCAACCAGTTCGGGAACCGAAGATTGCATCCGAAACGCCATTTCGTACTGTTCAATTCTGGCCAGCGTTTCGGGATCCATGAATCGGTCATGGGTTTGCTGGTTCAGCTGTTGCAACGAATCGAGCATACGGCGTCGCATCGGGCTGCTGACGCCTTCCGGATTGTTCAGGAACAGCACCGGACTGCCATCATTCCGAAGCATGACGCCCTGGTGCCGCGAGGGCAGAAAACCATTTCCCCACAATCGATTAAACAGTGCCTGGGCATCTTTGCGGCCGGTCCAGGTTGAATTCAATACGACGAAAGCGGGCAGGTCTTCGCTCTCACTTCCCAATCCATAGCTCAACCAGGCACCCAGACTGGCTCGGCCGGGCAGTTGATTACCGGTGCAGATATAGGTGATCGCGGGATCGTGGTTGATCGCTTCGGTATGGCAGCTTTTGATGATCGCCAAATCCTTGACCAGTTTCGATGTATATGGCAGCAGCTCGCTGACCCAGGCCCCATCGCCGCCATTGTCATGTTTCTTGAACTTGTAAATCGAGGGTGCAATTGGGAACCTGCTCTGCCCCGATGTCATCGTGGTCAGACGCTGGCCTTGGCGAATCGAGTCTGGCAGGTCTTTGTCGAAAAACTCAGCCATCTTTGGTTTGTAGTCGAACATGTCCAACTGCGAGGGTGCGCCGGACATGAACAGATAGATGGCTCGTTTGGCCTTGGGTGGATGATGCGGCAAGCCGTCCAAGCCACCGTTTGGATGCGCGCCCGCAATCGGACGAGTGCTGGCGGCGGCGACTCCCGGCAACAGCGATCCCAGTGCCGCAGCACCCAGCCCCATCGCGCCACGGCGAAAAAACTGTCGTCGAGTTTCCTGCGCAATCAGTTGTTCAAGTTGGTTCATTGGTCGGTCACTATCAATTGAAATTTTTTTTGTGCGAGAAACAGCGAACGAGGATCAGTTTTTACTGACGAATTCATCCATGTTCAGGATCAAGTTGGCGACTATCGAATAAGCTGCCAGCTCGACGGCATCAAACTGCTCCAGATCGGCCGGCTGGTCTCCCTGTTTGACCAACGCTGTGGCCTGATCAGGATGTTCCGCGAATTCGAGCTGGTGTCCCTGAAAACTGTCGTTCAAGATTTCCAGTTCACGGGCATTGGGTGGGCGGCACAGGGCTGTTTCGAACATGAACTGCAATCGCGGGGAGACGGAATCGCCTCCTTCGGCAATCGTCCGTTCGGCAAGCCGACGAGCAGCTTCGAGATACTGTGGTTCATTCATCAACAGCAGCGCCTGCAGTGGCGTGTTGGTACGCTCGCGACGGACCCGGCACTCTTCCCGCGATGGCGCGTCAAAGGTGTTCAGTTGCGGCGGAGGGGACGTCCGTTTCCAAAACGTGTAGACGCTGCGGCGGAAGATCTTGTCGGCACCCTGGTCAGCTTTGAAACGCACCGTGTTGGATCCCGAGTACCCAACAGCAAACCACAGTCCCGCCGGTTGTGGAGGCTTAACGCTGGGGCCACCCATCGTGCGATTCAATAAACCACTGATCGCCAATGCCTGGTCGCGGAGTGTTTCCGCATCCAATCGAAACCGCGGGCCGCGAGCCAACAATCGGTTTTGCGGATCCATTGCCAGCAATCGTTCCGTCGCAGTCGACGATTGGCGATAGGTCGCTGACATGACCAGCTGTTTCATCAACCGCTTGACGTCCCAGTCGTGTTCTCGGAAGTCGACTGCCAGGTAATCCAGCAGCTCCGGATGCGAAGGCAAGTCTCCTTGCGAACCAAAATCTTCTGATGTTTTAACGATCCCTGTGCCAAACAGCTGTTGCCAAAATCGATTCACGGCAACGCGAGCGGTCAACGGGTGGGAATCATCGACCAACCAGTTGGCAAACCCCAATCGATTCACCGGTAACTCAGGATCCATCGGCGGTAACGCCGACAAAGTAGCCCGTTCGACCTTGTCACCCCGCTGGTCGTACTCACCACGATTGAGCAAAAAAGTTTCCTTGATCTCGTTGCGTTCCTGAGAAATCAAGGTTGTGGGGATGGTGGTGTTAAACTGGTCCAGTTCCGTTTGAGCCTGATCGCGGGCAGCAACCAGCGGAGCCAGTTGGTCGGCAGACTCCGAATTGACGTTCAACAGGAAATAGCGTCGCAACTGCTGTTGTTCCGGTTCCGTCCGTTTGTCAACTGGTTTCTGAGCCAGCTTTTGCAAGTTGCCCGGGACGGATTCGGGCGACTCCTGAATGAAGTCCAGCCATTTGGCCAGGCTGTTGAAGCTGGCTGTTTGTGGTTGACTGGAAACAATTCCAGCGGCGTTCCAATAGGCTTTCCCACCAAACTGGGTAAATGCCATCCCGTTGATCGGACGTCGTTTGCTGAATCCAACTTGTTCGGCGTTGACTTCAAGACGAACCCACCGTCCCGTTTCCGGTAAATCACCGGCACGAAACTTGGCCGGTGTTCCATCGGTGCCAAACGGGATTTGACCCGTTCCCCAATACACGCGATGTTCCCAGCTGCCATCATTGAACTGCAGCATGATCGATTGGGGCGGATTGTCGGGATCCAGGTAGACGTCAGCAAACAACACGTCACCGGCTTGAGCTTGAATCGGGATGGAGGCTTCGGTAAAGAATTGCTGAATCGTGCCCTCACCTGCTTGCAGACGCGAGGAGGTGCCATCCGGTACAGGCAGTGTTTCGGTCGTGACAGCAGGCAACTTGCGGTTCAGTTTGCCTCCGACAGGGAACCGCTGGCCGGAAACCCAGATGAACTCGTGAGGCTGGTCACCAGCAACTTCGTTTTCCCGAGTATCGGAAGTGGGAGAATCCGCCGTATCGGTGGCTGCCGTCGGTTCCGATTTCGCAACGGTTTGAGCGTCTGCCGGGTCGTCATAGTTCAAGTCCGCCACGGCCTGTTCGAGCGCCTGCTTGGCGGCGTCAACTTTGGCTTGCCGGCTGGCCTGCTCGGTTCGCATCTGATCATCCATCACCCGCATGACAGGCGGCGGGTCCTTGATGTTCTGGTCGAGCGGTGGGTCAGTCAAATTGTTGAAAAAGGCAAACAGCTGGTAAAATTCCCGCTGGGAGATCGGATCGAATTTGTGATCGTGGCACTGCGCACAGCCGACGGTCAATCCCATGAACACGGTGCCCGTCGTCGACACGCGATCGACAACGTTCCGCACGTAAACCTCTTCGGCAATCGAACCGCCTTCGCTGGTCGTGACGTGGGCGCGATTGAATCCACTGGCAATCTTTTGATCGTCAGTAGCGTCAGGCAGCATGTCGCCAGCCAGCTGCTGGATCGTGAAGTCGCGATACGACAGATTCTGATTAAAGGCGTCAATCACCCAGTCTCGGTAGGGCCACATTTCGCGATAATTGTCCAGATGCAGTCCATGAGTATCGCCATAGCGAGCTGCGTCCAGCCAGAACCGAGCCATGTGTTCGCCATACGCCGGGCTGGCCAGCAGCTGGTCAACTAATGCTTCGTACCAGTCGTCTTGTTGGGACGACAGGTGTTTTTCCAGCAAAGACGGATCAGGTGGCAATCCGGTCAAGTCCAACGTGACTCGTCGAATCAAGGTGCGACGGTCGGCTTCCGGTTGAGGTTGGAGGCGTTCTTGTCGCAATCGCTGAAGGATGAAATGATCGATTGGGTTGCGGCACCAATCGGATGGTTCGACTGCAGGCACATTGGGTTTAGCCGGCGTGACCAAGGACCAGTGTTGTTGCCACTGGGCACCTTGCTCGATCCAGCGTCGCAAGGTCTGTCGTTGAGCTTTGGTTAGTTCGCGTCCCGAATCGGGCGGCGGCATCAGCAAATCAGGATCATCGGAAGAGATGCGATGAAACAGTTCGCTGGCATCCAGGTCCCCGGCGACCACGGCACCGGATTCCAGAAGCCCGTCCTGGGTGTCCAATCGAAGACCCGCTTCGCGGTCCTGTTCATCCGGTCCGTGACACTTGTAGCAGGTGTCCGAAAGAATCGGTCGCACATCCCGCTGGAAGTCGACCGTGGCGGTTCCTCCAGCGGCAGTCTGGGGTTCCTGGGCTTGCAGTTGGGGACCACTCGCCAGCCACCAGGTGGCCAGCAAACACGAACCGCAAAACCAATGAATGATCGACTCGGGCAGCCCGGCAGCGCCGCTGCGGGGCGACTGAAACGTTCGCATAACAACCTCTTGGAAGTGCCGACAATCGACAGGGCAATCCTGTGGTTTGCTGCCTTTGAAATTTCCGGGTTGATTGTTGCAGATAGACTGGCAACATCGCCCTGACATCAAGGTGTCACAAACCACACGTCCTGTGACATTAATTCTATTGTAGCAGTAACGGCCACTAATTCGAGGTTGTCGGGGATCGATTGGCCTTCCTGCGGCACCAGCGGGCGGTTAGGGCGGTTTCCCGGCCGGAAATTTCAAATTTCAAATCGGAAGTTTCAAAATTCAAATTTCGACAAATAACTCTCTGCCCACTGCAGCCAATCCGAATCCATTTTTCGCGCATAATTAAGAATTTGCCGAGCAATGATTGCCAAGCGGTCGGCTAACGGAAACGGTTCGTAAAACGACAACAACGGCGGGTCGTAGCAATAAGCATCTGGCGATTGCACGCAAGCACCAATACTCATTCGGGGACAGGACGGATCAAGCTGAGTGGTCCCCCAATGGATCAATCCGGTCGTCCAGGCAAACACGGACCCCCGCGGACCTTGCAAACAGCGAATCGATTGCAAGTCCTCCATCCTGGTTCGACTGATTCCTTGTCCATAATCTGGATCGGCCGAAGCGGGAACCACGCAAATGTTGGAGGTGGCGTGATTTAAATCCGTCAATGGAATCCATAACGTCAAATAGTCCAGGTGCTCGTCATCGCCAAGTCCTGCGTCCCGAATTTGATCTCGATGAGGTGGAAAGGCGGTGCCGTTTTCGGGTCGCACCAGCCAGGTCCAGATCGCAGCTGGCAACTCGTAGTCATCGATCAGTTGCGACAGCAGCGGATCCAGCTGCAACAGTACGTCCCAGAACTGGTCGTAGACAAAGGCAAAAATGGTCGGGAGACCGTTCCGCTCAAGCGTCAGAAATGCAGCCGCCAATTGATCCATCAAACTTGGGTGCAGCCAGCCCGGATACGCCAGGTAACCTTGTTCCTGCAAACAACGCTGGGCTGGTTCCCAATGATTGGGGGACAATTCAAGCGTTGTTCCAAACGTCGAAGATTCGGCCAGCGGCACCGATTCTTCAACAGTCAGCTCGGGAATCAACCGACGCCAAAACTCGGGTTGGTTGAACTGATCAGCATTCATCGAGCCGTTTAATTGGAATTCGTCGATAGCGCCTGAATTCGTTCCAGGAATTCCGTGTCTCGGCTTTCTTCAATTTTCTTGGTCAGAATTCCCAGCAACTGTTTGAGATTGTTGTCAATGTATCCCAGCTCTCGGTCGTCGGTTGTCAGGAATTTCAAATCACTGGCCGCATTGGAAAGTCGATCTTTGACCGATGCCAGCGATTCCAGGTCCTGGTATCGCGACAGGGCTTTGTCGGCTTCGTCTTTGTTTTTTGACTTCAACGCCGCGTCCAGTTCCTGGATGGCAACTTCCCGACGCGTGATCAGGCTGAGAATTTCGTTTTGAAAGCCGCGGAACACGCCTTCAGCATACAGCCGGGTTTCATCGTTGGGCAAAGTGGTGGTGACCTCTTCGTACAAACCCGGGATCACTGGAATTCGCTTCAACGGACGGGAACCTCGTTTGACCAGAATCAGACGCAGGCCATCGGGAGCAGGTGGGATTTCAATCTCACCCCGCCAGTCGGTCAATCCGAGTTCCTCGTTGTCGGTACCCGCTTCCTGGTCCGGACGACGGGAGAATATTTCCATGCCTTCCAGCGGAACCGGGTTTTTACCGGTCGACATCAATCGCAGTGTGGTGGACGATTCCGGCGGACGAATCACGAGCGCCAGTTTTTGAGCCCTACGGCTGGCACGCTGTGACAATGGAGCTCGGAATGAGGACTGAATCGAAGCTCGGACTTCCGCGTCCTCCTGGCTGTCGACAGTCAGGAACGTGAATTCCAAAGGGTCCAACCTGACGTTTTCGCCTTTTCGATCCGTTGACCGAATGATAGGGAGAAACCGGTCGGAGTCGCGAATGTAGACCGGCGAGGATTCGCGTTGCTTGACGACCAGCGGGAATCGGGGGTCAAGTTGAGGGCCACTTTCGTCGGTATCCTCGCCAGCTGCGGGGAGCGCCGCGGCGTCAACTTCTTCGATCGTGGCGTAAACGCAGGACTTGACGCCTCTGGCTCGCATCACAACCTGGTCGCGAGGACGTTGCCCTTCGACCTGAATTTCATCGACACGGTCAATGATGGCTATCGGCATGAATGAGGCCACGATGGCATCGATGACATCGCCAGCCAACCCGGATGCCGACGCTGTTTGGCGCTGGGTAATCGGTCCCCATTGCTGAGTTTGAACATCGAATTCGCGAACCCGCGACAACAGGTGATTGGATTCAGCGGTCAGACACACAACCATGACCTTGTCATAGTCGCCAATGATCCGTTGGTCGGGGAAACCAGGGATGTCTTCGGGCTGGTCGAGGTGTCTCAAAAACAGACCACGATACCGGGACGGGCAACGCCCGGTCTCCAACGCCCATCCACTGGGGTCGATCAGGCGTGAGCGAACGGCGACGGATTGGGAAAATTGCGGGTAAATCGCATTCAATTCAGGACTACCGTCAAGACAAAACCAGACCGCAACGCGATAGGGCCGATATTCCCAGGCGCGGTCCTGAGTGCCGTCCAAAGCGTCATCTTTGTTGTCCGGAGAAAACGTTTCCCAGGCCGCCAACGGTGGCGGCGCAGACTCGTCATCCGTCTCGGTCGACTCGGCCTGACCGGAATCCTGAAATCCAACCAATTCAGGGGCTGGAAGCAAAACGGTCGCGCCCAGAATCAGGCACGTCAATGCGACCCGCATCAACAGGGTGGGGGTCAGCCAGCAAAGTATTTTTATCATGGCCATTGTTCCTGTTCACCCTCTGCCTTGAGGTCGGTCTTCCAACGCTCGGCGTGCTGATACAAATGGACCAGATCTCGGCCCACATTTCGGATCGTGTTTTTATGCGCGTAGTATTCCCCGACTTGCCACAGCGGGATTACAGACAAATCAACCCGGATCTGACGGTGAAGTCGTCGCAGGGCTGAACAAGCTGATTGCCAACTACGGGAGTAGTTCAAAATCCTCAGCGTTTGCCGCACCGGGGCGCTGACATCCTTGGCAAAACCGCGCGAACCAATCATGCGAATCGCGTCGGCCAACGGTTCTTCAACCGTTACTTCGAGGTACAGGAAATCCCATTCATTATTTTCCGGAACCGTGACCCCGGGAGGCAGTTCGAAGGTCACCGTAGGCACTTCGGCTTGCGTCCACATTCGGGCAATCGCCTGAGCCGCGTTGGCAGCGGTGCTGCTGCTGGAATGCGCGATGATCAGTTTCGGGGCCTCAAGTGGTTCCGGGCGATCTGGGGGTTGGGCCCGCAACGCCAGTTGCTTGAACGCCATCCCCAACGATTCGTTATATGGCAGCGGGCGGACTCGGAGGTCGTAGCCGTAGGCGATCTGGTCGTAGTTTTCGGTACCCAACGGGAACGGGCCGCTAATCGGCGTGCAACCATCAACTGCTTTGTTTTCGCAAATTACGTTTTCCACGATGTAATCGCGATTGATAATCGTCGACAGCCCATTTCGAAAGTTGGCATCGTTAGCCAATTCTTCGTTGCGGATTTTTGGCACCAGGAAATGCACCGTCGGCAGCACATAGGGGCGGACGGTGATCGTGGGGTCTGCTTTCAATCGCTCCAGGTCGGCGGGAGAAATTCGATCCACCACGTCGACGTTACCGTTGAGCAGTTCGTCGACGGCATTGGAGGCCGATCCCACATTCTGTTCAATCAACAGCGGATACTGGCGACCCTCCACCGGCGGATAGGCCGGATTCAATTCAAACGTGGTGATGTCGCCATCTTCATTAGCCAATTGAAACGGTCCATTCTGAACGGGTGGATCGGCATCCTGATACCGCATCGTCAGCAATGCTTCCGGACGTACGAACGGTGTTCGCAGCGTAAAGGAGACATGGGAGTCGTCGTCGATCGTGACTCGGTCAAGGATCTTGCCCCAGGCGGCGAGGTAATTGGGGGACTCCGGCTTGGCTCGATCCAACAGCCGCGATGACAATTCGAATGCGGTCATCGAAGGCACCGCAAAGTCGGTCAGGTTTTCCCGCAATTCAAAGGTGTAACGCAAGCCAGCGTCATCGGCACGATAAAAAATACCATTCCAAAACGTGTACTCGCCGCCCTCGTCCGACATCCCGGTCAATTCCATGATTCGGCGTTGCGTTAATCGTCCGACGCGGCGCGAACCCCAATGCTCTAATCGATTGGGATCCATGTCAGCCATGCTCTGACCGACGCCAACGATGATCAAGGGGAACCTGTCCATCAGTTCCTGCTGATAATTCAAGACAACTTCCCGATCCGGAACCATCTGGTCGGCTTGCCGCACGGACTGATGAGCTAACCGACTATTCCCTGCTGCGGCGTGCTCACGGGCGGTGGCCAACAGCTGGTCGCTGCGCTCAAGAAATTTCTGATTCCAGCGATCGGTGAGCTGTTTCGCCGCTTCAGGATATTGAGCCGCTACCGAGGCAACGTTTTCACGCACGTCGGTGTAGCGCTGCTTGTCAAATTTTTCCTGGATGATTCCGTCGTAACAAATCATGATCAGGTCGATCAGTTTTTTGTCGGAACCGGGAACATCGAAGTCTGGTCGACCCTGGTAAATGTCCTCATAAATGGTCAGCGCCAATTCATAGTCGCCACTTTTGAAATTGTCAGTCGCGTCCAGGAACATCGCGTCACGGAGCAAGGCAACCAATTCCGGATCGTTTTTGCCGCCGTTGTCATAAACGATCAACAGGTTCCGGAAGGCCTTGGCATTCTCGTTGTTGCGTTTGAATTGAGCAGCCTCTTCCAGCAGCAAATCGTTGAACGTCTTGATTTCTGCAATGCTGCTGTGAGGAACTTCCAGCCGTTCATCGAAGTCGGCAAACAGCTCGAAAACCAATAAACCGTCGTCCGACAATGGCATGCTGGGCATGTTGGATCCCAGCGGCTTGATTTTCAGGACCGCATCTTCGCCGCGTTCATTCAAGATCAGCAAATCGAACGGGTCGCTATCAGCCAGCGGGCGTGGGACTTCGTCCAGGCCCTCCTTTAACCACTGCGCGGATGCCTCGCCAGGCACCCAAATCAGCGCAAGCAACATGATAAAACCAGCGACCCGTTTCAAGTTGGGGTGGCAGCTGGTTAGTCGTATCACTGAGTTCATGTTTTTCCTGATCGTGGCCAAGTTTCTATGCATCACGCGATTGGTTACTTGGAAAGCTGTTGGACATCGACAATGTGGAGTGTTCCATCCATGCCGGCAAAATAGAATTTGTTGCCGTCACGCAAAGGACGGTGAACAATCGGTTGGTGTAAATCGAACTCGCCCACCACGGTTCCATCGGCAGGGCTCAGCAGGACGACTTTTCCATTCTGGAAACACAGCATCAATTGTCCATTGATGATCTCCGGTTCGCCAGCAAATTGTTGATTGCCAATCTCCCACGACCATTTTTGATTCAATGATTTATCAAAACAGTAGAGTCGTTCGTCGGCAACTTTGACCAACAGCCCCGCTTCGTTAAGCCACGGTCCAGCGTCGCAACTGGCTTTCAATTCCACGCTTTTCTGAGCGGTCAGCGGTGAACCTGCCGTGAAGCTGGCCAGCTTGTCAGTGCCGCTGCCCGACAGAATGGCATAAATTGAATCACCATCGGACGCCAACTGGTTTTTGAAAGGCTCAGGCGATTCCAGCTCCGATACCGGGTCCACCTTCGATGAATTGGCAATGGTCAGCAGGTACAACTTGCTGGGATCCGTTTTCGAGGCACCGGAAGCAACTGCGAACTGTTCGTCAGTGATTCGAATTGGTTTGAGCCAGTCAAATTCGGAATTGGGCGCGATCGGTGGTTGAAACGGAGAACCGACCAAAGCACCGGTCTTGGGATTGACTCGCGCGACATGCCCCGATCCTGACGGCAGTAACAGGTCCTCACCCATCACCAACGGACCACTGGTCGGACGATCCGCGGGCGGGCTGAGAATCAACAGCTTGAGTTCGTTGCCGTCGTAATGGATCAAGTCCGAGCGCTGGTCGGGGCCGGTGGCTGCCAACCGATCGCCTGGCAGTTCAACCACATGTTGAAACTGAAGGTTCTCGACCACTGTGCTGGCCCGCACAGGTTCATTCAAAAACATGTTGCCCGACGTATCGGTGGGGACGGTATAAATGTCTCCCTGGTTGCTGATTGCAAGCAAAGAATCGCCTTGCCGATGAGGTGCACCGGCCAACGCTCCCGCGAAATCGGTCCGCCAGACGGGTTTCAAGGTTTCACCGTTGGCCAGCGTTACGCTGATCATCCCCGATTCGGCTCGCCGCCGGACATGCATCACGTGCTCGTCAATCGGATGTAATTGCGAGATAAACCGGTCTCGAGCTTCAACCGAATTGTCGCGTGCGATGGTTCCCTGGTTGCGTTTGATGCGAGCGTGAAGCACACCCATTCCAGCTTGCCAGATATCGGATCCATCGGCGGCAATAATCGGTTGGGCGCCCCGGTCATCACCAAAATTCAATTTGGTAATCGCCTGAATGGGAGTCGTTTCGTTCGTCGGATCAATGTCCAACATCTGAATATTGCCGTTATAACCCATCATCAGCAACGACCGTACAGCTTTGGTAAATTGACTGGTGACGACCGCGTCGAGAATCCGCGGAATGTATTGAATACGCTTCAGGCCCAATCCGTTCTCTTCAGCTTTCAGGACGTGCAAGTCGCAATAGTCACTACCATTGACGGCGATCAAAATGAACCCCATCCACTGATAGGGAGCAATCGCAACGGCGCCTTTAAAGTGTCCCAGCGAATAGACTTCTTCGCATTGGAAAGTCTGGCTGGATATCACATACACATTGGAGTACAGCCCAACCTGGTAAATGTAAGGATCACGTGCGCCCAGGATTCCGGAAGCACCGGTCGATTGGGGCAGTTGGGCAGCGTTGATGAATTGACCATTGGCTGGATCGAGCGCGATGACTTTGCCAGATTCGGTCGACACCAGCACCATCGCATCACCGACGCTTGGCGTTTTGAAGGGTTCGCCAATTTCAATCCGCCATTGCAACTCGCCGTTGGCCGTCGTGACGCAAATCAGATCCTGATTCAATTGATCGGAGATCAGCGTTCGATCGGCATCCAGCGTCGTTGGCGGATTCAGCGTTTGATAGCCGACATGGTGTCGCCAGGCGATGGCTCCTGTTCCGGCATCAAAACCGTACACCACTCCGTCAACCAGCATGGGAATGACTTCCTCTTTCAACGCGGTCATCTCTTCGCCCGTGGTGACCGACATGACAATCGTCGAATCAATCACGCTGGGACGCGGGGACTGTTGGGGGGTAAACTGAAGCTGGACCGCTTTGACCAATTCGCTTTCTTTGGCACTGATCGTCAGCATCAGTTTCTGCAGCGGTTCGCGAGCAGCAACATCACCATACTTTTGCGTCAGCCGACGATAAGCTTCAAACGCGGCATCGGTTTTACTTTCTTCTCGGAGCTGTGTGATTTCCTGCAGCGTCGAGTTGTAAAGTTTTTCCTTTTCAATCTGACCGCGAATCGTCTGGATATTGTTGGTCGAATTGGCCAAGTGATTTCGCACCCGAGTCGACCGCTTCAGCGAAGTCGGGACGAAGTTCGGGTTGTCGATGATCGCCTGGTATTCTTCCAATTTGGACAGTTCACTTTCCAGTTCCGGAATGTTGTCGCTGGCGTCATCATTGATCAAACGTTCAACCGCCGAGGCCGACAGGAATTCCAACGATTGGGGTAACAACAAACCCACATCGTCACGAATCAGTCCGATCTGCGTATCTTCTTCCTCAGACAAGGGTTGCAGCAGGTTTTCAGCTTGAGAAATTGTCTCGCCGTACTGCTTGGCCGAAAACTTGCCGCGGAGAATCGATTGAACCAGTCGCGCGCGAGCCACGGGGGCTTTCTCATGGCTGGGGTAAACTTCGAGGAAGTTTTCGAATTTTGCCGTCGCGTCACCCCACGCACCGCGGCTGTGGCTGTCCATCGCCGCATCCATCATCTCATCGGGGGTACGGCCCATGTTGACGATGTACAGCAACGCGACCCCGATCAGCAGCACACCCAACAACCCGAACGCGATATACAACCAGTTCGTTTTGAACTGATCTTTTTGATCTCGTTTGCCGGAAAAGGAAGCGTGCTTGTCGTCGCCGTTGGCAGGTTGGGCAGTCGCGACCTGGTCGAAATCAGTCAACCCACCACCCGCCATCGGGTCGTTAAGAAACGCGTCCTGTCCAACTGGCGGCAGGTCAGTTGCTGGAACCGGTTCCGGGTCAACGATTACTGGGTCCGCTTCGAGTTCAGGCTCGACTTCCATCACCGGCGGTTTTTCCGCGGGAGTTGGTTCTGGTTCATCACTCGTCGGATCGCCGATTAACGCCCCAGTGTCGTAATCGTTTTCCTGGGGTTGGTTGACCACCATTTCATCTTCGGTGGGCGGTTTGAGCAGTTCGGCTGCCTGGGCCTTGGAAATCTGATCTTTCTTGACCAGGTAGCTGAGGACGGCTTTCGGTTTGACGGTCTTGTTCGGATCATCAATCTGTTGCTGGATCCTGTCGATGTACTTTTCTTCGACAGTGCCCAAGGCTCGAACGCGATCTAACAGTTGACTGGGTGTCATGCGATTTCTTTTTCTATTCCGCGAGGGGAGGCAGCGGGTCGAGTTGTGTTCGAAGGAATGGTCGGTCGAGACACCAGAGGGCTCGACGTTGGATGGATGGTGATGGCCAATGCCCGGCGCTGGACTGCCACCGTGCCACAGCCGCGTCAGTAATCTTCTTCGGTGGTCTGGATTTCAATCTTGTTCACGTTGTTAATCACACCCGCGTCCCAGGCGGTAACGACTTTGGAGTGCAAGGATTCAACATGAGCGACGATGATTAAACGTTCGGTCCCGGGAATCTCAAACCCCGACCGAACCTGGGCGCGCATTTCGCTGTCGCTGGGACATTCCAGCTCTTCAAAATCGCGAGTCGTAACGTAATAGGTATTGTTTTGATCGATGTTGACCTGCACGTAGTCCTGCGGAGTGTCGTCTTCGACCTCTACACGCTCGCTAGGCTGGTCGGATCTGGCGTGGGGTTGTTCCAGCGATTTTTGCAACGTGAATGATGCGGTGACCATGAAGAAGATCAACAGCAGGAAGGTCACGTCGACCATTGGCGTCATGTCCAGTTCGTCTTCTGGAATCGGTTCCTTGGCACCGAAGGTGACGTCTTCATCTTCGTCGTCATCTTCAGGCTCTTCGTCGTCATCGATTCCTTTCCACCCCATGTTCTTGTACTTCAAGTCGTCTTGGGGCGCAGGATGGTTCTCCGGGGAGACCTCAAAATCCGTTTCGCGACTCTCGCGACGTAAACGCTGGTCCAACTCGTTGAATTGGCCGGTAGGTTCATTCAGGCCAAATCCACTGTGGTCACCGCTGGATTGAGGTTGCTCGGAACCATCCGGGCTTTCATTGGGATTCGAATCGTCAGGATTTTCAGCCATCATTATTCCCTATTGCTTTTCTTCGATACCAATGTAGATCCGGCGGTCATCGGAGCGAGCCAATTCGGACTTGCTGACCCCCCGCTTGACCATTTCAACCATGCCCGTCTTGCAATTCCCTTCAGCCTTTACCAGCACCGCCGACTTGGTCGGGTCATTGGAAAACTGCTCTTCCACGTAGTCGGCAATTTCCTGCTCGATATCTTCTTTTTCGACGGCCGAGATCTTCGAGTCATCGCTCATCGAACGGCCTTTGTAAACACTGGCTTCTTCACCGGTGTCATCGAGTGTCAAAATCAACACGACGCAGTTCTTGTCGGGAACCGATTGGCCGTAGCTGGCTTCGGGCAGCGCGACGGCTGCTTGCGGGTCCATTTTGGAAACGACGACAAAGAAGGCCAACAGCAGGAACGTGACATCAATCATGGGGGTGATGTCCAGTTCGCCGTCATCAGGATTTCGCTTACGCTTGGGAAGTTGGATTCCCGCCAGTTGCTCAGACATGAATTAGCTCCTCAACCTTGCGAGAACTACTTGTTGGGGAACCGACGTTTGGCTTCCTTGAAGACTTCCATGAACTGGTTGATCCCGTATTGGACCAGGTCTTCCATTTTGCGAATCGCAACGTTGATGTAAGCGGTACACAGAACCAGCGGAATGGCGATCGCCAGACCGAGGGCCGTCGTGATCAGAGCGAATTGAATGTCTTGAGC
Source organism: uncultured Pirellulaceae bacterium (assembly GCA_964545005.1). Classification (GTDB taxonomy): domain Bacteria; phylum Planctomycetota; class Planctomycetia; order Pirellulales; family Pirellulaceae; genus Mariniblastus. The sequence goes on along the minus strand of CAZJEK010000024.1, from coordinate 10,402 downwards.
CAGTTTGGCAACTTCAACGGTCGCGTTGGGCACGGCCAGTTTGGCGAACGCAGCCATCATCCCCAACACGGTCCCCAGCAGCCCGATCATAGGTGCCGCTTTGATAACCGTGTAAACCCAGCTGAGTCGATACTCGAGATCCTGCAGCACATCGCGTTGAAAGCGATCGGCGACCAGTTGTTGGACTTTATTGAAACTCATGTTGCGGTTCTCGATTGCCAGTTGCGACAACTGGCAAGTCGCTCGCCGATCACCATCGCAGATTTCGGCGGCCGTGTCATAGTCGCCCCGCGTCAACGGTTCTTCGATGGCTTCGAGGAACAACGATTGCTGGGATTCATTTGCAAACTGTTTTTGTCGCACGCGAGCGCCGACCATCACGACGCAGTAGGCCCCCCACAAAGCGATCAAAAACATGATCAGGTAGATGACATAGCCCAGGATGGTAAAGACTTGATCCATGATTTCTCGACAACAGTGGTTGGTATTTGATGTGTGAAGGGATTGGAAAAAACGTTGGTGGCTGCGACACCATTATGGCGAACCAGGGAGATCGCGAAACCTCCCAAATTAACGTCGTTGGCGCCAGGGTGGTTCAACGCCAACGCTGGGGTTTCTCAGTTTAATTGCCCACCGGCTTAACTCAATCCGCACGGCGGCGAACCTCTAAAATCGATTAACGGTAAACGAACCCGGTGACGGTAAATTTGAATCCACCCCCATCGGGGACGACCTTGAGCTTCGTGTGTTGCACTTCTTTCAATTCGCGTCCTGTTCCTGCCAGGGCCGCCAGTTCGACGTTGCGAATGAGCTCGCAGGTGGCTTCGGGATAGAACTGAACGGTGAACGCATGATTCAGGTCAGCTCCGGCCTGTTGGCACAACTGCCGGTCCCATTGTTTCATCCGCTGCTTCTGGTGAACAAAGAAAATCTGCTTGGAATCATTAATCGTTTCTCGATTGGTTTGAATCAGTGTTCGGTCGCCGCTGGGATCCTCGATCCGCTGCACGTCTTGTTTGGTTTCGTGGACGACGCCGAGGTCAATCTGGAAAAAAGAAAGCTGTTGTGCATAGACGTCCCGGTCTGGGCACTCATAACTGATCTTCCACCGCTTGTGTGGCGGGACGACATCGAAAACTCCCGGAGGAAGCTCGTCCAGAAAGCCAGACTTGCCAACACCGCGGCCAATTGTCCGATCTGATCCGTTGAAATTTTCGAACGCTTTTACTTTGGAAACTGCTTCGGTCACTGCGTCCAGCATAGCCGCCAATTGGGGGACCTCCGTTTCGGGAAACTCCTGGACACCAGGTTGAAGAACATTGAGTTCCTCCAACGCCGGTTGTTCCTCACCAAGTTTGATCGTGTCTGGAGGCCCAATGATGATCGGCCGGGAATAACCGACCTTTGGTGAGCACCAGATCGCCAACATGACCAGCAACAAGAAACCTGCGACCACGTTGCAAGCGATCAGTGCCGCGTTCAAACGATCGTAATTCGACGATTTGATTTCAACGTCTGGCTTGGGTTGGGAGCTGATTGCGAAGTCAGTGCTCATGGGATTACTCGTTTGCGGTTGCGTGTCGCCATCATGGGTTGCGGTCAGGTTTATCGATAGACAAACCCGGTCACGGTAAACCGGAACCCACCCCCATCGGGGACGACTTTGAGCATCGTGTTTTGGACTTCCCTTAATTCCCGTCCGGCTTCTTTCAACGCCGCGCTTTCGACGCCGCGGATAATCTGACGGGTGGCATTGGGATAGAACTGAACGGTGAACGCGTTATTCAGGTCAGCTCCAGCCTGTTGGCATAATTGCATGTCCCACTGCTTCATCCGTTGCTTTTCATGAACGAAGTAGATTTGTTTGGCTTCGTTGATCGCTTCTCGATCAGTGCGGACGACCGACTTGGCGCCATTGGGGTCTTTGATCCGCAAGACGTCTTGCTTGGTCTCGTAAATCACGCCCAGATCGATGTTAAAGAATGACAGCTGTTGAGCGTAAACGTTGATGTCGGGACACTCGTAAGAGATTTTCCAACGCTTGTATTCTGGCACGCCATCTCCACCCCCTCCCGGTCCACCGGTTCGCGAGCCCATGCCTTGGCCGCGTCCCATTTGCTGAGCCGAGCCACTGCGCTTTTCCAGTGACGCTCGCACGCTGGAAACCGCATCGGTGACCGCTTCCAGCGAAGCGGCCAGTTGTGGAACCTCCACTTCGGGAAATTCTTCGACGCCCGGCTCCAGTACGTCGTCTTCTTCGCCTTTGGGTTTTTCGTCACCTGGGTCGCCAATTTCCTCGACGATTGGGCCTTCGATCGCTCGCGAAAAATCAACTACTGAAGTCAGCCAGATCAGGAACAGTACGGTGAACAGGAAGCCCACCAGCAAGATCGAAGCAATCAGGAATGCGTTTAACCGATCGTAACTGGACGACTTGGTTTCGACGTTCAGTTTTGGTTTGGGGTTGACTGCAAAATCACTCATGGGGACTCTGTTGAATTGATTCGGTGGGGCGGACGAAATGGGCTGGTAAGTGTATCGAAAGTAACTTGGATTACTTGATCATTTCCGCTTCAGGGCGGATTTTCAGGAACCAATCGGTCCACAATTTCTCCACCCGTTTAAAGTCCAACTCCATGTTTCTCTTGAGCTCAGGATTCTCTTTGATAATGAACGGATCCCGTCCGGCGTTCTCGACCGTCTCTGGAGCCAATGTAAGTGTGTCAATTTTTCGGCTTACTAATCGAAGACCATTGTGGGCTTCGATCGCGATTCGGAAATCGGGGTCGCTGAGTGCGTAGATCAGGGCCGGAACATTATCCATGTCCTGTTCGGCTGCCAATAAGCGCACCGCCACCAGACGCCGGAAATAGTTTTCGGCGCGAACCATTTGCTTCAATCCGGCTTTCATTTCCAGGCGGGACTTGTTGTCTTTCTGGCGAAACTCGGCGATCTGGCTTTTCATGGATTCGGTGATGCGAGCCAGTTTGTCGGACGTTATCGCCTTGTCGTCGTTAAGCATTGCCAGCAGGTCCGACAAATCTTGCTCAGCACCGACCGAATTGATCCGACCATTGCCGGCATCGGTCAACGTCGCATCGGTATCGAAACCCAGCCCGCCCTGGAGGTCCGAGTTGGCTGGCGGGAGGTTGATCACTTCGCTACTGCGAACCATGAACAGGAGTGCGAACGCGGTCGCGACAGGCTCGGTTTCCTGAAAGGTGCCAATGAAGGTGCCGTCAGCGTCCTGTTCCTCCAGCAGAAAATCGATCCCCTGGTCGTACCAGTCTTTCAATGCCCCTGAACCAACGTCGCCTTCGGCCTGTTCGCGGAAAAAGGCATAACGCTCAACAGCATACATGTAATAGTAATTCCAACGGCCCAGTCCGTATCGGAATCGGCCTTCGATGTCGGTGTTGCCCGCATTCACGCAATTGCTCAGCACCGATCGCGGAAAATTCGTCAGCGGACCCGTTGAGCGTTGTTTGACTTTGCCCTCCACGGGAGGAACGTAAATGTTGACGGTGCGCGGCAAACCGACTTCGCCAGCGGCGGACGCCTTGCTCATGTCCTTGCTGCGTTTGTACAGCTGCAGCAGGTCGGCCAGTAAATAAGCCGTGCCGATACCTGCGGCTTGCATCGACAGCGTGCTACCACCGACCATCGATGTGTACCGGTTGTACTTGTAGGTCCAACGTCCCTGGTTGTCCTGGACTTTGCACAGCCAGTCGAGCGCTTGCTCACCCATTTCAACATCGACCGGAAAATCGTGGGCTTTGGCGACCCACATCGCCAGTGCTACAAATTGGGTCTGCGAGTTATCAGCTGAGTTGGGTTCGTTGAGGTAAGTGAACGCGCCCCAATCCTTTTGGCGTTCACTGAACATTTTCAACAGCTTGTTGATTTCGTCCTTGTACTTTACCGAGTCAACTTCGGCCAACAGAATCAGTGCCAACGCCGGCTGGTAACACTCGTTGTATTCCAGCAATGGGCCATCGTCTCCGATACTGCCCAGTACCAGGTCGATGGCAGCGTTGACTTGTTCGTTGTCACGCGGGACACGTGTTTCGTATCGCTTGATGTACTCAACGTACGCCAACGCGGTCAGCGATGACAAGCCAACGTCGCCTCCAATTTGTAAAGCAGCCGCAGCTCGATCGGCCATCGCTTTAACTTTGGGATGTTCGGGTGTGTACTTGACTTGAGCCAACAATGGTTGACTGGCGACCAGTGCGACCGTCATGACCAGCAGAACCGTCAAGAAGCGGCAGCGCCACAATCGTGAGATTGCCACTGGGCGAACAGGCTGATTCGAAATTTGCATTTCTGAATTGGGACGGTCGGTTTGAGCCGAGCAGGCTGTTGCCAATCCGTTTTTGAAAGTGATGAAAGGGCACTGGGCTGCGACGTCGGACCATTGGAGTCGCGACAAGCCAGTTGGAGAAACGTTGAATTTACAGTGGATTCTACACGCAAAAAACCACTACTTAGAAATTTCCACCCTTGTTTTTTGCGTCCTGCCCATAAAGCGCGGATTTACCTCCCGCATCGTCACATTGCCAACCTGGCCCCGATACCGTCCGATTGGGACATTGTGGCCCAGTTTGGAAGTCGATGATTCCTGTTCGACGAAGTCGTTCACTCGCCGGATCGCCTCTGGAACAACGCGGTTTCTGGTCGCGATGGTCGCGGTTGAAAAAGCGAAGCCGGGCCAATCGGGCCCAATGAACAGGCTCGATAGAGAATTCTGCCAACGTCGATTGACAGCGCTGGAGCGAATCGGCTAAATTCTTGCTCTTCACCCTGGTCGGGTAGCTCAGTTGGTAGAGCAATGGACTGAAAATCCATGTGTCGCCGGTTCGATCCCGGCCCTGTCCACTTTGGTGATTCTTTGCACATCGCATTCGCGTTTCTGCGCAATCCAGCTGGCCGTCCGGGAAGGTATTGGTATCTTGCTGTCGGTTATACGCAGGCTCATACGACCCTCCTGCCAATTAGGCAAGCTGCGGTAACGGTTGGGGAAACTCACGTTGAGCAGGCTTAATGGCGGCAATTGTCCAATTTTTCGCCGGGCAAAGTCTGTCATTAGATTGGCGCGTTATTTAAACTCGACGGCGTCCATTTTCCCCGCATCGGAGTTACGTATGTTTCAGATTGCCCGCCTGATCCCACTCGTTCTGCTGGCCCTCGCGGTCACGCTTAATGGGTGCAATCGAAATACCGAAAACGCCAAACCCAAGTTCGCATACATTACCAACGGGGTCGCTTCGTTTTGGGTGATTGCCGAAGCGGGCTGCAAACAGGGAGCCTCCGAAGAGGGTGTGGAAGTCGAAGTGTTGATGCCCAACGGGATCACGGAACAAAAGCGAATGCTGGAAGACGTGGTGACCAAGGGGTTGAATGGAGCCGCAATCAGCCCGATTGACCCAGCCAATCAAGTTGAAGTCATCAATCAAGCGGCTGAGAAAATCAACGTCATTACCCACGACAGCGATGCCCCGGATTCCAAACGTCTGGGATACATCGGGATGGACAATTATGTTGCCGGCCGAATGTGTGGCGAGTTGGTTCGTAAATCGATGCCCGAGGGAGGGAAGGTAGCGATTTTCATTGGACGTCTGGAACAGGACAACGCCAAACGTCGTCGCCAGGGAACGATTGACGGAATGCTGGGGCGTGATTCCGATCCCACCCGGTTTGACCCTCCTGGCGAAGTGATTAGCGAAGCCGGGTTTGAAATCGTCGGTACCTATACCGATCAATTCGATCGGGCCGTCGGCAAAGCCAATGTTGAGGATGTGTTGTCTCGACACCCGGATATCGACGGAATGATTGGGCTGTTTGCCTACAACCCACCGTTGATCCTGGAAGCGTTGAAACAATCGGACAAAATTGGCAGTGTGAAAGTCATTGGTTTCGATGAAGCGGACGAAACCTTGCAGGGAATCATTGACGGAACGGTCGATGGCACGGTCGTGCAAAATCCATTCGAGTATGGGCGCCAATCGGTCATCGTCCTCAACGGCTTGCACCAGGGGAAATCGCTGGCCGAGATGGGGTTTGACGATTCCAACTTTCTCAATATTCCCGCTCGGAAAATTGATCAGTCCAACGTCGAAGAATTCTGGGCTGAACTGAAGAAAAACATGGGTGACGAATAGTCCACTCCAAAATCGACTGCCATGTCTTCCCCAGACGATCTATTGTTGTCCGTCTCCGGCGTCACCAAACGGTTTTCCGGTGTGACGGCCCTGGACTCGGTTGACTTACAGGTCGGCCGCGGGCACGTACACGCGGTGATCGGTGAAAACGGTGCCGGTAAAAGCACCTTGATGAAAATTCTGGCCGGAGTCCAAAAGCCGGACCAGGGCACAATGACGCTGGACGGGAAACCGTTGCAGTT
>CAZJEK010000024.1:0-3989 GCA_964545005.1 uncultured Pirellulaceae bacterium | reverse complement strand
TTGATTCACCAGGAAGTGATCCTGGCGGACAACCTGACGATTGCAGATAACATTTTTCTGGGCCGGGAACCTCAACGGTTTTTTCCCGGCTCGCGGATCATCGATTTCGCCAAAATGCACCGGGAAGCACAACGCTTTCTGCAAATGGTTGGTCTGGACGAATCAACTCGGACTCGCGTCGACGCCTTAACGATCGGATTGCAACAGCTGGTCGAAATTGCCAAAGCTTTGTCCGTCGACGCTCAACTGCTAATCATGGATGAACCAACCAGCAGCCTGTCTTTGGGCGAAGCCGAGAAACTGTTTCAGGTGATCAACGATCTGCGCGACCAGGGCAAAACGATTATCTACATATCCCATCGACTGGGCGAAGTCGAGCAACTGGCCGATGAAGTGACAGTTCTCCGTGATGGTCAAAACGCGGGACAGCTAAGCCGCGAGCAAATCAACCACGATGCCATGGTACGGTTAATGGTTGGGCGTGACATCTCGCAGTTTTATGCCCGCAAGTCACGGGAAATCGGCGATACTCGATTGGCCGTTAAGAACCTGCGGACCACGGTCTGGCCTCAACACTCGCTCGAGTTTGAGGTGAAAGCTGGTGAGATGGTCGGCATCGCCGGATTGGTCGGAGCGGGGCGGACCGAAGTCGTGGAAACCTTGTTCGGGGCCCGAGCCGCTGGGGCGATGCAGCTGGAAGTCGACGGCCGTCCGGTCGCCATTGCTGATTGCGGCGATGCGATCGAAGCCGGGATCGCCTTGATTCCGGAGGATCGGAAATCCCACGGCCTGATACTTTCCGAAGGAGTCAGAACCAATATTGGTTTGCCAGGACTGCATCGACACAAAAAACTGGGGATGTTCAAAAATCGTCAACGCGAAGCGGAGGATACGCGAACGATGATGGCGGAAATGAACATCAAGTCCGCTGACGAAATCCAGCCAGTCCGCTTTCTCTCGGGTGGCAACCAGCAAAAAGTCGTGATTGGAAAGTGGTTGTCGATGCAGCCCAGCGTTTTGTTGCTGGACGAACCAACTCGAGGCGTCGACATTGGTGCCAAGCAGGAAATTTATCGATTGATGGAAGAACTGGCCGAACAGGGCGTGGCAATTCTGTTTGTCTCCAGCGAAATGGAAGAAGTCATCAGTATGTCGGACCGGGTGCTGGTGATGCATGAAGGGAAAATCACGGGCGAACTCAATCGCGATCAGGTCAGCGAAGAAGCAATCATGAATCTGGCGACCGGCACGCCAGCTCAAGCAACACCAATACTGGCGTCATGAAAAAAATTCTTGGAATACTCGGACTGCTGATTTTTGTCTGCCTGGTGACTCACCTGTGGACTCCCAGATTTGCAACCACCGACAACATCGAAAATGTGATGCGCCGCACGGCCTTGTTTGGCATCATCTCGATCGGCGCCGGATTTGTGATCATGACCTCGGGAATCGATTTGTCGATTGGTTCGGTGGTGTGCCTGGTCGGTTGCCTGTTCCCTTATTTTCTGGTGGAGCAGGAATTACCACTACCGGTCGTCCTGCTCATCATGGCCGGGATCGCGATCCTGGCCGGATTGATCCATGGATTGTTGATTACCAAACTCAAGCTGCAACCTTTCATTGTGACGTTATGTGGCCTGCTGATTTACCGTGGGTTGACGCGCGGTATTACTCAGGATCAGACCCAGGGATTCAAGGGCCAATTCGCAGGCTTGCGGGAATTGACCACCGGCAGTATTCCCTTGCCAGGGATCGAATTCAGTATTCCCAATGCCTGTATCATTCTGCTGGTCATCATGGCGTTGGCAATCGTGTTTCTGAATTACACCGTCTACGGCCAGTATTTACTTGCACTCGGTCGAAATGAAGACGCGGCGCGGATGAGTGGCATCAATAGTGATCGGATGATTATTTTTGCGTATGTCATTTGTGCGGTGTTGAGTGGTCTGGGCGGGGTGTTGTTCGTGTTTGATGTCGGTAGTGCCCAGCCCAGTGATTTCGGAAACTTCTATGAACTGTACGCGATTGCCGCGGCAGTGCTGGGGGGGTGCAGTTTACGCGGTGGCGAGGGTTCGATCGTGGGGATTGTGATTGGGGCAGCGGTCATGCAATTGCTGCGAAACTCAATTGTGTTGATCGATGAGATTCCATCCCGGGTTGAATTTGCAGTGATCGGAATCGTTATTCTCGGCGGCGTCATCGTTGACGAATTGGGAAAACGAGTCGCCGCCAATCGGCGACTGAAACAACGACTCAACCGCGCTTCGGCGTAACGGACGGACGGGATTAGCTAAGTCCATTGGCCTTCCAAATAGTCCCGGATGGACGACAGCGATTAGCCCACGGCTCTACCGTGGCTAAAAAACACTGGTAATAACGTGTTCGCTGATACGTTCGCTGCAATCGGACTTGAAAAAATTTAGCGTCACGTCCTGGTGCGCTTTTCCGTTGCGACCTGAAATCCCGGTCTGTCTTTACATCCCCGGCCAGGCGCTGGTCGATGCTAAATCTGTCGCGACGCTGGATCGCGAACGACGAATTGACTGCGGTTGGCGGACGACTCCCTCGCCAATTGCCTTGACCAGATTTAGCAACGCATACCATGTCGTTTTCTTCCTACTCACCCGATGCCCAGGCGACCGCGCAATCGGCATTGGTGTCGTTACCCGATGTGCTGGCGTGTTGGCGCCGTGGCAAACAGATCACTGGAGGTCGGTGGTTTAACTTATTCTACGCCGCTCCCAACACGACGACGCCGTCTTTGCAGCAGCGGTATGTGTTGAAGTTGATCAATCCGTTCCTGCCCGAAAGCGAACGGGCGTTTGCCATCGATCGGCTGGGCCGCGAAGCTCATGCCACCGAACAAATCGTGCACCCCAACGTGATGCGATTGTTGGACGCGGAATTGGACACCGCCCCGTTCTACCTGGTGCAACCCTGGACAGCTGGCCGGACTTTGGACCAGGTGTTTTCTCGAGCCTCCCATTTACCACTGACGCGGATGTTATGGCTGTTCCGGCAAATCGCCGAAGGCATCCGTGCCGGGCACGAGAAAGGTCGCGTCTACCTGGGGTTGGATCCCAGTCACGTGCTGATCGGAAAAACGGGACGCGTGACATTGATCGGTTGGTCTCAATCGCACCCCGTCGAGTCGCTGGCCTGGTTGCCCACCGACAAATTACAATCGGCGCGATACAGTGCGCCGGAGTGTTTTGAATCCGAATATTGGGCAGATCCGGCCAGCGATGTCTACGCATTGGGCGTGCTGATTCATCACACGCTTTCGGGTAAGGCTCCCTTTGACGGCACGACGGTCGAGGCAATTGCTGCGGCACAACAAAATGAGATTCCCGCCGACCTGCAATTCACGCAACCCGACTGCCCGACCCGACTGGCTCATTTGGCCAAACGAATGTTAGCCAAGCGTCCGCAAATGCGGCCTGGTTTTTCTGAAGTTCTGAATGAGCTGATTTCGATTGAGATTGAGCACCTGAGCGATCAACGATTGATTCGTCTCTGATCTAGCTCGATTCTCCGAAACGTATGTTTAAATTTTCCTGGCTCGGACGTTTGGCATGGAGTGTTTTTTCCGCAAAGAGCAGCGGTTTGATTGCAGTTAAAGGTCGGTGAGAGGGCCTGACCAGTGGCTGCAGGGAAACGCAAAGACACGAAGTCGCAAAGATGCAAAGATTTGTCACAAGAGCCAAGACTTTTTTGCTGTCGAATCCAATCGATTAAACGATTCCGAACAGCGCTAGTCTTTCCGAAAAGGTCAGCGAAATGCAAAACGCCCAGCGGTTTCGGCGCTAGCCACCGACAAAAAAAACGCGTCAACCGCCTTTTGTCCGGGGCTAGACGTACCCAATCGGCTGGACAAAATAGCAAAGCCTCTTCTATTCAAGGAGTGTCTTTCAGCAAGGAGACCGCACTAAGTTCGCCCCGGAGGGGCCGTCTTTCATAGCTTGGGGCGGAAGCCCTTGTCGTTACCC
>CAZJEK010000023.1:30355-32670 GCA_964545005.1 uncultured Pirellulaceae bacterium | reverse complement strand
GATCAGGCTGGCACCTTGCCAGAGGATAGTTGGGCCTGCGTCGTCACGTTGCTGAACAGTAACCGAACCGAGACAGCCCGTGCCAACGAACAGATCAAGTTCCAGATCGATGGGAACCTGGCGACGGTGGTCGTCAACGATCTGCGTTTTCAAGTAACGCTGGGCGAATCAGGCCAAGGGCCCGACGGTCAGGCCAAGTGACCTTCTGGTGTGAAGCCAGCGACAAGCAATTATTCCTGATCGAACAGGGGGAGTGAAAATTGCTGACGGCCATCATTTGTTTCAAACGTCAGTTGCGGCACGGTTCGGTCTTGATCGAGTTGGATGGTCGCTGCGATCTGGCGACAGCTATCCGCCGTTTCCCCACAGGCGACGACCAATACCTGTAGCCCAAACCGTTGGCCGTTTTTCACGCTTACCGATTCACGTGTTGAAAAACTGAAGTGCTCGCCGGATTGCGGGGCAGGAATTGGCTTTGTCGAAATCACGCCCAGATGGTTTTGCAAGCTCAACCAGTTGCGACCGTGTTCAGGGACAACGGTTGTCTCAAAACCGGGGGATGCCGAGACTTTAATCGGGAAGGAAGGCGCCGCCTCCACCGAGCCCGCTCGTAACGCGCGAAATTCGGTGGCGTAAACTGTCAGCTTGTTCGGCAATGACCAGACCAGAACGCATTGCTCCGCATGCTGGTCAGGATTGTGGACGTTGCGGACTCGCATACCTCTTCCCTGGTGAGTGGTCGTGGCTTCCATCAGGGTGGGCGAGTCTGACTTGAGCAGTGAAGATTTCAAATTCGCGGATCCAAGACGGTCAGAAACTTCCAATTCGCGAATTTGCACGTTGCGTGGCTGGTCGGGGAATCTTCGATCGTAAGCGTCCGTGATCACTACTCGAAACTGTTTTGACGCTGTTTTCGGGAAATCGAAAACTTGAACCTCGTCGTTGTCTTGGGGCGAAAACATTCCCAGGCTGGAATAATTTTCGGGGGAAACCAAGGCTTGGACTTCCATCGTTTTGGGGCCAAATCCTTGGCGAGACTGCAAGACGATCTGATCGCGTTCGGTAATTTGATCGAATTCAAACCGGATGATTATCGATGCTTGAGCTGTCGGACCCTGCCCAGGTTTACTTTGGCCATGCGAACCAACCCAGAACGTATCGCTTTCAAAGTCGGCCAGTTTCGCGACCGGGTGCCGTTCGGTTTGCTCGTTGGCGCTGACTCGGCTATCTCGCTGAGGTGAGAAACTTACTTTCGTCAAGCCACTGTCGCGGTCATAGGGAACAAAGAACGGAGGCTGGACAAAGGTCGTATTTCCTTCCGGGATGACATAAATCGGTTGTCGGTCGGGATGCCAGGAGACACTGACACATTTGTCGGCGTTGCGGTGAATCGCCGTCCGGGTGTGACGGAATACTTGCACGCCGTGGGAATGTTCGTCCGCCGTCTTCATGCTCGTCGCGGGCGGCGGCGAGAAATGCTTGTGCATCAAATAGCAAAACGCCCAGCGTTTGGGTTTGACCGTTTGGTTGCCAAAGTTCAATCGACTGGAATAAGCGGCCCCCAACTCGCCGGTCCCGATCTTCAGTTGCCGCCGGTAGATCATTTGCAATGCCCGGCTCTCGTAGGCTCCCGCGTCGGGGTTCTCCTGGCAGCAGTACTGCCAGCACAGATATTCGATGGTCGAATAAGTTTTCCAGGACCAGTCCTGTCCGTGCGGAAACAGGATGTCGCCGTCCCACAAAAACAACCAGCGCGTCACGGTCTGCCACATTTTCTGGGCGCGAAACGAGAACGCTTGCGGGATGGCGTTTCCATTCATCCGGTACGCCAATGCGCCTTCACCAAAGTGTTGTGAGGTGCATTGATAACCCACGCTCCACATGTTGTGATTGACGATGGTCAAATCAGGAAACACGTTTTCCGACACAACCCAGTGCGACAGTGGCTGGCCATCAACCAGCTGATTGGATTGGTGATCTCCCGGGGTACTGATCGCATTGAGAGCCCATTTTTTTGAAAGCTCATCCCAACGTTTGGCATGTGGATGGTCGGAGTAAAAGTTGGTCGCAAAGGCCAACAGTGGTGAATTCCAGGCGCAGTCTTCCGCCCTTGTGTTGCCAGGTGTGCCTGAGGGGATCGGTTTTTCCAGGTGATCGCATTCTCGGCAAACCAGTTCCTTGACCCATTCCAGCGTTTCCCGATCCAGTTGGTCGCGTCCGACAATGGAGGTCCAGGCGATCCCTATCATCGGTAGCGAAGACTGCCAGGAGGGACCGCCCCAGGTGCGATCGGACGGTTGGTGCTGGGAAGCGTT
>CAZJEK010000023.1:19078-30255 GCA_964545005.1 uncultured Pirellulaceae bacterium | reverse complement strand
CCAGCCAACAAAGTTCTCGATCAGGTTCAGGTAGATCTGTTGACGTTCGGCTTCATTCAGGTTGTTGCCGGTGAGCCGAAATTGTTCAACCGACAGTCGAGGCCGATCAGGTTCCTGAGCGAGGACCGACCAGTTAACAAAGGAAAATAAACAGGCCAACCAGGTGGCCGCGATCGATGGTGCCGACCCATGTTTCAATGCAGTAATCATGGTCGATAGTGTAACGGTCGGTTCGGACCGAAAATCGAAAACGCTGGCAATTAGCCGGTTCGCGGCGGGCTGCCTGATGCTGGTTGCCTGGGTCTATGGCTTCCCGTCCATGCTGAAGTGAAACTTTAGACGTTGCACGAATGTCGTTTTTGCTTGGAAATGGAAACCCGACGCGTGAGCGAGGGCTACACCGATCCGTGTAGTTCCTCGCTCACGCGTCGGGTTTCCAAAAAGCGTGCAACTTCTAAACGTAACTCAAGCTTTGGCACTCCACCGATTAATTGGAGTCTTGAACGCCATCACGTGGCAGCAGTTCGTCCAGGTTGGCTGTCTTCAAGGCTCCCAGTGCGATCACGATCGACGAGTGTTGTTGATATTCGGGAACGACTGAATCGTACGTATCGTATTGCGTGTGATGCGTGGTGCGATACGTCGCCCGTCCCCGCTGTCGCCAGAAGTAACCTGGCACGCCAGCACGAATGAACGAAACGTGGTCGCTACCGCCACGCGGACGAATGGCTTCGACCACATTGATTTCAAACGGAGCCCGCTCGTCCAGCTTCATTGCTTCGGCGAAGACCTGTTCAAAGATCGGACGCTGCGTTTCGGTGCAGTTGATCCCGGCGACGTAGTTGGTTCCGCCATCATGCACAAATACCGCGGACACGTTTTCGTTCACGTCATTGCGGTTCTGATCGACGTAAGCCCGGGAACCCAGCAGTCCCTGTTCTTCGCCGGACCACAACATGAATCGAATGGTTCGCTTTGGCCTTGCGCCGGCCTGCATCAATAGTCGAGCCGCTTCCATCGTTGTCGCGCAGCCAGCTCCGTTGTCAGTCGCGCCCGTCGCACCATCCCAGGAATCAATGTGACCGCCAACAACGACCCGCTGCTCGGGCCATTCTGTTCCGGGAATGTCGGCGATCACGTTGTACAGCGGAATCGGACCTTTGCGAAAGTGATTCCGGATGTCAAACGCGAGTTGAACTTCTTCCCCGTCTTCCAACATAGTCTTGATTTCTTCCCACTGTTTATTCAATAGCGTGATGCTGGGAATGGTTGGCAAGTTGTCAAAGTCAATCCGATAATTGCCACCGGTCAGGATCAAGTCGTCTCTGGTGGACCGGATGATGCCCGCCGGTTGGGCGGCTTCAATCGCGGCGGCTAGCTCCGCGCGTTCTTCGGGAGTTAGCGGTTTGGGCTGATTCGGATCGGCTGGCTGTTCCTGATTCTCATCCTCGCCACGTCGTCGGAAGCGACGTCGACCCGTCGACTCTGCCAACACGTAGGATCCTTTGATCGAGTCTTTCATTGACTCCAGTTCGTCCATCGACTTCGGAGCCAGAATCGCTTTGCCCAACACACGGCCCGGTGTTCCGGCGGTCCAGGCATTGGTACCAAACTCAAGTTTCATTTTTTTTGGTGAAACCATCGCACCGTAGGCTGGCCCACGTTCAAATCCGACGGGAAATTCACCCCATTTCTCCAGTCGGGCTTCCAGGCCCATCGCCTGAAACTCATCGCGAGCCCATTCGCAAGCCGCTTGAAGCCCTTCGCTGCCAGTCAGGCGAGGACCGATTCGATTGGTCAGCATGTCGAGATGTCGCTGTACCTGGCAATCGTTTTTGCCGATTGCGATTACTTTCTCAATCGTGGCCTGGGCAGAATCTGCCGTTTTTGACTCGGTTGCCGGCGGATCGGCCACGGCTTGAAAAGCCATCGCTGGGCGCGTTGCCAGCGAACTCAGGAGTAACATGGCCAGCAAACTGAACGATCGTTTCATGATGGAACTCTCTTGAAAGGAAGACGAAATCAGGGCAACTCACGGTGACGAATCGGATGACTCGCTGGCGGTACCGGAACGACTGGTGCGAAAATTTGGTCGTCGCTGCACTTCAAAATTCTATCACATCCGAAAATCACCGGTCGGATAAGTCATTGTCTCTCAGTTCAGCCAACTTGGTTTTCAACTTGGCTTTGTAGGCAGCCACAACTTTGGCGTACTCCGGTTCCGCCGCCAGGTTGGTGAACTGCTGGGGGTCTTGCCGGACGTCGTACAATTCGACGCCACCGGACGCATCTTCGCGGTATTGAATAAAAGCGTACTCATGATCGCGCAAGAGGAATCCGTTTCGCATCGGCGCGACGCTGAACGCTGCCTGGCGGACCTCCAGTCGCGGCTGATCCAGCATTTTCGAAATGTCCATTCCCTGTAAACGCTCAGGCACCTCCAGACCGCATAAGCTCGAAAGCGTGGGGTACAGATCCAGCAGTTCGACCAATGAATCGCACACCGCCGGCGCTTTTCCCGGCACACTGATAATCAGTGGTACGCGTGAGGATTCATCCAGCAAGCTGACCTTGGCCCAGAAGTCGTGCTCGCCAAGGTGATAGCCGTGATCACTGGTGAAGATCACAATCGTGCGGTCTTCGATGCCCGCCTCGGCCAACGCGTCCAGCACTTTGCCAACCTGGGCATCCATGTAGGCGACCGACGCGTAATATCCCCCCATCGCTTTCCGTTGCCGCCGGATGTCCATTTGCATGTTCTTGCTGGTTTTGTAGTTGATCCCGGGCGGGGGAATATCATCCCAGTCACCGGGCCGTTTTTCCGGCAGGACCATCGAATTGTAAGGCTTGAAGGGGGCGTAGTACTTTCTGGGAGAGACAAACGGCACGTGCGGGCGAACGAAACCGACGCCCAGCCAGAACGGTTCGTCATGATGTTGCTTGATCAGCTCGACGGCTTTGGCGGCAGTCTTGCCATCGGAATGAACCAGGTCGTCGCCATCGGCTTCCACGACGACGAACGTGTTTCCTCCGACCACTGGCCTGCTGCCATCCGGATTGCCTTCCAGCGTTTCCCCGTCGCCAGCAGCTTTCCATTCCGGCCCCGGACTATTGAAGCGCTCGGTCCAGGACAGGGCGTCATCGGCACCGTCGGTTCCTTTCTCGATTCCACCGGGCACGCCCATATGAAAAATCTTGCTGACCCGGGCGGTGTAATAGCCGTTGTTCTTGAAGTGCTGCGGCCAGGTTGCTCGATCCCCAATCTGCGGACGAGGGCTTTTGTAACCCAATACTCCGGTGGCATGCGGGTAATAGCCTGACATGAAGGAGGCCCGCGATGGCCCACAATAGGTGCCTTGGCAATAGGCGCTGGTGAATCGTGTTCCGCGTTCTGCCAGACGATCAATGTTGGGCGTTTGGCAGACCGAGTTTCCATAGCACGACAATGCCGTCGAAGTCAGGTCATCGGAAATGATGAACAGCACGTTGTACTTGGTCTGTGCCGCTAGTGAGCCAGCGGAACAGATCGTCCAAACTACTGCCAAAACAATCAGTCGCAGGTGCATACTCGATCCTCTGAAAGGACTGTTACTGTGGGGCCAAATCGAGACCGTCGATCTCGGCGTGCTACACTAACGCTAATTGACTCGCTCCACAGCAACAAGGACAAGCAGGCTGCAGCGCCTGCCAACCCTGATCTTGGAATGTGACGAAGCACTCGGACCAGTGCCGCGTCAAGTATTGATTTTGGGGTTGGCACTTCAATTTAGCGATTGGTTTTTCGAGCAAGATTGACTCGCCGACCCCAATTCTTAAGTTAGACGCTGCACTAGCCGCTATGCTTCCGATTCCGTGTGCACTTAATTTCTCGATCTCCGAATCTGTCTTCCGCGTTTCACTTTGCGGTCAGCCTGTTTGCTCAAGGCATGAGCGGCGCGGTTGGCAACACGATACAGCAGCGACTGGGTGCTGGCATCTTTGTCCTGAATCACGATCGGGGCCATTCGCCGCAAACGGAGCACACAGCGGCATTGTTTGTCGACTCCGCCTCGCGGGCCGTTGACGTCTTCCAGGTAAAAATGGATTTGTTTCAGTCGATGCCGAAATCGTTGCAATGAACTGGAGAGAACGTCTTCAAAGTCCTGGTTGGGAAAATCGGAACGTTTGCAGCCGCTAAAACGAATTGAGATATCCATCTCGGTTGCCTCCAAATCGGGATTGAAAACTGCGATCTACGATCGCTGACAATTGACTATACGCTCGAATTTTGGTTAGGATTAGTTAAAACTTTTGCGTTGACGGTTTGGATTTGTTTAAGAATCAGGCGATTCAATGGACTGGTTGAATTACCATCATTTGCTGAATTTTTGGCTAGTTGCTCGTGAGGGTAGTGTCCAGCGGGCCAGCGAGCTGTTGCATGTGACCCCGGCCAGCGTGAGCGTTCAGGTCAAGCAGCTGGAAAAATCTCTGGGCGTCAAGCTGCTGAAAAAAAAGGGGCGTGGACTGGTCCTGACCGACATCGGCGAAGAAGTTGCTCAGTACGCTTCGCAGATTTTTTCCACCGGTCGCGAGATGATGGAAATGGTCAAGGGCAGGCCCGGTGGTCGGCCGCGTGAACTGAGAGTTGGTATTCGGGACGTGATGCCCAAGCTGGTTGCCTTTCGCTTGCTCCAACCCGCATTGGAGCTCGACGAATCAATTCGACTCGTCTGCCACGAAGCGGAAATGCCGCAACTGGTCGCCGATTTGGCGATTCACAAGTTGGACTTGATCTTGACCGATACAGCGCTGGATCCATTGTACAAAGTGCAAGCCTATTCCCATCGACTCGGCGATTCCGAAGTCGTGATCATGGGGACGAAGGAACTTGCCGATAAGTATCGTCCCGGATTCCCGGGTTCACTTGACGGTGCTCCCTTCCTGCTGCCCATGGATACCAGTGCGCTTCGACGCGCGATGGATCAGTGGTTCAGCGACCACCATTTGACCCCGATCACCCAAGGCGAATTTGCCGATAGCGCCATGCTTAAGATTGCTGGACGCCAGGGCTTGGGGCTGTTCGCCATTCCAACCAGTATCAAGGACGATGTGACCGAGATCTATGGGTTGCGGGAAGTCGGGATGGTAACTGGGGTTAAGGAACGTTTCTATGCGGTGTCCGTGGAACGCAAACTCAAGCACCCTGCCGTCGTCGCGATTCGAGAGAACTCACTCAATGGATGACGTTACCCAAAGACCCGGTCGATCTGGTCGATGATCACTTGTTCTTCGCGGCAAATCGAACCGATGCCCATCCAGCCCCCCGACGCTCGGGCAACCGTTCTGGCTTGGCCCAGCAAACGCCTTCTCAGGGCTTTTCTCTGAGACCTGGTCATTTGCCCCAGGCGGTAGTAGGTGTAGTCGACCCATAAATTCCACAACTCGGGATTGGGGCGAATATCCAACCAGTTTTGAATGACGGGCCAAGCGGCAGGGAACTCAAACAATTCCGTGTCGTGAATCGCCTTGATTGTGGCGGCAGACTCTGCGTCGGTCACATTGCCGCTGGCCCAGGCGACCAGGGCCAGTGGCGCCAGCTCAATCGCAGGTGCTTTTCTGGCATCAAGTCCTTGTGACAGAAAATGGTAAGCGAGGCCAACGTCGCGCAGCCCCAGGACCTCTCGAAGTTGATCAATTTGCTCCTCGATATCTGCTTGATTCCTGAATTGAGCTCCATTTCTCGTTTCATCCAAAACCGTGCAAATTCGCGAATACAACGAATTGCAATACTCATTCGAAACCTGTTCATTCAATCGGACTTTTCGAGAACTCACCATGATCGACCTCCCCTTGGAAACCCAAACCAGTTGCTGGAATAACGCTACCTCCGGCAGAGTATCCGCATGAGGAAATGGCGGGACAACTCAATAATATTTGATGGTTCCTTGAGAAATTGTTAACGGTTTGAAAGGTACTTGGGAATTAAAGCGGCTTGGTTGATCCGTCTGCTGGCGGCGGGGCGATTGTTTAGAAAAACCATGCTTTTACGGCGGGATTATTTGACGGTTGCAGGCAAGAATTCCCCCAACTACTGGTCGTCGCATTCAATCGTAAACGTGTTCGAACGCCAAGCGGATTCCGATTGAAGCGGCACACCGGGATCGAAAGTTAAAGTCGTTTCGAACCAGATCTCTTTCAACGACTCGATTCGCCGCGACGGATTTGTTCCTGGTAGAAGTTGACCAGGCTTTCAAAGCCATTTTCGTTTCGAAGCACCGCCAAATCTGGTTCGGTGTCGAGCTGAGCATTGAAGACGCCCGGGTTGAGCTCGATGGATCGCCGTAGCGAATCGAAAGCCTGTTGGATTAATCGAGGACGCAAGGCAGAATCGGCTGGTAAATCGGCTGCGGCCCGGCAGCAAGCTCTGGCCAAAGAGTTCATGTGGATGGCGAATTGATATTGGTCGTCGGATTCAAGTTCCAAGAGTTTGATGCCACATGCCAACAGCTGCTCAATTCTGCCGCGACTTTCAAAATAGTCGCAACAATAGATATACAGCAAAGACGCCAGTGAATTAGGGTGTTTCTCGATCGAGTCGACATTTTTGATGGCATCCGGAATCAGCTGAAATGCCGTCTCCAATCTTCGCGTTTGAGTTAAAGCAGATTTCATCGCCGGGTCAGTCAGTTTTCCCTCAACCTCCAGAGACTCCATGATTCGCGTTGCTTGTTGGCAGTGTTCCAATGCGGAGTCATAATCCAGCTTGCGCTGTGAGAATTCCATGCGAAAAACGAAGGGGAAGGGTAGCATTAACCTGGCTCGATCGGACCGGCCACCATCAGGTCCCGACTCAACGGTTTCAATGGCGTCCTTTAACTGTTCGTCCGCTTGTTCGAGGTCGCCCATTGCTCGCAAGACCATTGCATGATGGAATCTGGCAATGCCCATATCGACGAAGACCTGCACGCTATCTGGATGCATGGCTAACAGCTGTTCGGCGTTTTCCAGCGATCGTTGCGAAAACTTGAGCGCTTCTGTCTGATTCTGGCGTCGCAGCAAGTACTTGCTGATGTCACCAAATGCCCAAGCCGGATGATAAATGGAATCACTTGGTCCGGTCGTCGCTGCCAATGCGAGTTGATCGACATCACGGCGGAAAAGCTCAAAGAACGGTTCAGCTTTTTCCAGTTGAAATAGTTCGCTGAAGCAATACGTCAGCCGGGCATTGACATTGCAGAACAATCGGCGAACCTCAGCCGGATAGTTCGCTTGTGGAAAGGTTGCTTGAATGTGGTCGCTAAGTTCCAGATAGATCTCAATGGCTTCCTCTAACTGGGACGACTTCTCGAGCGCCCAACCCTTTGCGAATAAGACCGACAGGTACAGCGCCAAAGCTGGTCCCGGTTCACGAGGAATCAATCGAATCAGGATATCACGCGAGTTGTTCAGGAAGCCGTCAGCTGAAGCCAGATTTTCCAGGGTAATTTCCAGAACACCGAGCCGATACCAGGCTGTCGCCAAGTCCAGTTGATGCTCCGTGTTGGCATCCAGCTGCAAGATTTTTTTTCCCATCTCAATGGCGTCGCGATAGTAAACTCGAGCGCGGTTTTCTTCACCCAGTAAAACCAATACATCACCCAACTTGATTCGGGCGATGACAGAGGCTCGTTCAGGCGGTTCGCTTGAATCGCCGTCTCCGTCGTGTTGATGGACGATTTTTTCAAATCCCTCAACGGCTGCTTCCAGCAGCTGTCGCCGCGCTGCCAGATTGCCAGCGTCCTTTTGTAATTCGGTGTGAATGTGGTAGACCAGCTGATTCAGCGTATCGAGAGTTTGATCGCGTTGGGATCGAGCTGTCCGAGAAGCCTGCATCGCCTGCCTTTGAGCCATTTTGGTGTTCGTGTAGGCCCGATTCAAATTGAACGTGTAAACCACGGTGACAATCAGTAATGCCAACAATAGACTCAGGACCCCGATCAGCGATGCGGCCAATCCTGGCTCACGTCGACGCCACCGATTCATTTTCGCGAACCAACCAGCCGGTCTCGCCGTGATTGGCTGGTTGTTCAAAAAACGTTCTAAATCATCGCGTAGAGACAACGCATCGGGGTAACGCTGTTGCGGCTCTTTTTCCAGACACTTCAAGCAAATCGTGTTCAGGTCTGAGGATATTTCGGGGTTAAGCTGGATCGGGGGAACCGGATCAGTGCTGTTGATCTGTCGTAGTGTTTCGATAATGGATCGCGACAGGAAGGGAGGTCGGCCGCAAAGCGATTCGTATAAGGTTGTGCCCAGTCCGTAGACATCGGTCGCTGGTGATTCGAGTTCCGATTGCCCCGCTGCCTGCTCCGGACTCAGGTAACTTGGCGTGCCAAGGATCGATCCTGTTTGCGTCAGGCGACTCAGCCCTGATTCGACGTGCCCTTCTGGATCACAGGTCCGGGCAAGACCAAAATCGGAAATGAAAACCTGTCCGTCATTCTTGATCAAGATGTTCGAGGGTTTGATGTCTCGATGCAGGATCTTGTTTTGGTGAGCGAAAGCAACCGCGTCGGCAACTTGGGAGAGAATGCTTGCCGACTCAGCGGCACTCAGCGGATGCGACTTGATTCGGTCACTTAGGCTGTCGCCTTCGATCCAGTCCATCGAGTAGAACCAGGTCCCCTCAAACTCGCCAACGTCAAATACCGTCACGATATGAGGGTGTTTTAATCGCGCGATGGTTGCGGCTTCGATGCAAAATCTGCGGATCGATCGGGGCGAAAGAATCTCGGACCGAATGGTTTTCAATGCCACCAATCGCTTGAGGCTTCGTTGGGTCGCACGGTAGACCACGCCCATCCCGCCGCGTCCAATGACATCCAGAATCTCATAATCACCAATGATTGTTCCAGGTTCCAAAACCTTGGTCGCAAGTCGGATCCGGTCAGAATCCTGGCGTGCTTGGTGCAGCTGCTGTAGCAGGTCGGCAATCTCTAAAGCTGAATCCTCGCCACTTTCCTGGTCCAGCACACTTCGAATTTCCGACGCTTTTTCCTGATCGCCAGCAACCATGGCTTCCCACAAATCATCAAGTTGGCCGGAAGTATCTTCCATGGTCAGCAGCGAATCCGGTTTCTTTGAGTGATTCAACCAGTAAGTGGGGAGAGGCTCTCGTTCAGTCGATAGCGTCGTTCTGTTTCATCAAATTTTTCAGTTTTAACAAGGTCGCGTGCCATCGTTGCCTCGCAGTTGCTTCGGTGATGTTCAAACGGGCCGCAATTTCCTTGTGGGAAAGGTCTTCAAAATTTCGCCATTGGATCAACTGTTGTTGTTCGATGGGCAACTTGTCGATTGCAGCAAAAATTTGAACGGTTAACTGATTCTTCGCAAACTGCCCGCTGACTCCGGTTCCCTGGTCGGCCAGCAGGGCGGGCTGCGACAGGCCTTGTTCCAATGCCACGTTCCGTTTTTGCTGACGCCAATATCGGGCAGCGTTTTTCGTTTCGTTGCGGCAGATCACCGCCAGCCACGCTTTCCATTCACCTTCGGATTTGCCTTCAAACTCTCCCAGACAATCGACGGCACGAACGAGCGCGGCCTGGACGATATCCGATTCATCCAGCTTGTTGGACAGGTTACCGCCCAACTGGTTTCTTACGATCTGTTTGAAGTAGGGACGCAGAGTCTCGGTTAATTGCCAGCGACTCGTTCCGTTGAGCTCACCAGAAAGGCGCGCTTGCGCAATCTGATGACTTTCGGAAAGTGAGTCTGCAGGCTCCATCCGATAGAAAACTTCCGCTTAAGAGTGTGAGGCTTTTTCACTATTATAGTGAAAAATTTTTGAATTCAGAGTTTTCACAGATTTTCTCCTCACATCAACCTGCGGTTCGTGTTTGTGGAAGTGAGGAGCATCCGGGCACGCCAGCCATTCCGTTCGTTCGGTGGATAGAGAGCGGCCCAGCAAGCAACAAGAGGCACTGGAATATGAATCGCGGAAACAGGGATTTGATAATTTGCTGTTTGGTTGTTTCGCTGCTGGCATTGGTCTGCGACGCGGCCTCGGCCGAGCTGGTTACCACGTTTGACTCCGGGTTGGAGGGGTGGACCACTGACAATCCAGGATTGTTTCAACACGTCGCCAGTGGGGGCAATCCCGGCGGATATTTGTATCTCGACAACGACGAAGGCGCGATTTCCCACATCTTTGCACCCGTTAGTTTTCTGGGCAATCTGTCCTCTTACGACGGCGGTGTGATCAGTTTCGATGGCAACCTGCTGGGCAACGGTGGCGATTTTTATGAAGCAGCAGACGATTACGGTGTGATTACCTTTACCGGAACCGCCGGAATGGCATCGTTCGATTTGGTCCCCGGTGGGGCGACGCCGCCATTGAATGGATGGCAGACCTTTTCGGCCAGTCTCGACGCGTCCACCTGGGGCGTCTCACAAACTCAATGGGACGCCATTCTTTCGGACGTGACTTCGGTCAGTCTGACGGTCGAAGGACTTTTCGGTAGCGAAGTTAACGGTATCGACAACGTGCGAATCTCCGCAGTCCCGGAGCCGGGTGCCGCAATCTTGTTCTCGTTCGGCTTGACCGTCTTGATGGGTCGTAGACGTCGCGCCAAATCAGAAACCAACGTGTAATGTAGGCACTGTTGAAACTGTTCACCGATTTCAGGTTTCAATTGCACGTGACGCGCGGAATAGGATTGATGTAGCAAGCAGGTAACCATCACCCGGGCAATCCGGGCGCATTATGGGGCTTGTTCTAGAAAAAAACGAAAATTTTCTGGCGGAGTCCATTTTATTTTTCGCACTTCTACATGAGGCGATTGGGACGGTTCGATTCGCGAGCTGCCCCAACCGGCCAATGTTCATTCCCAGCCGGGCAAGTAGAAGGGCGAAATCTTGCGACACATTGACGGAATTCGAAGACTTCAGTGCCAAAGCTGTGGGCGGATCCTGAAGGTCACCGACGAGATGCTTGGCCGCCGCGTAAGATGTCGTTGCGGTGAGAAAATCCGGGTTCGTGAAGAATATTTTCTGGTGCCGGCTGGCCAGGTTCACTCATCCAATGGTGAAGTCCAATCCAATGGATCGGTGCCGCCAATCAATGGGTACTCATCCAGCGCGGACCTGCTGGATCGACCGCATGATCCAGGTGATGACGATGTGGCTCGCGTTAAGGCCGTGCGAGCATCGTGCGAGCGAAT
>CAZJEK010000023.1:0-19068 GCA_964545005.1 uncultured Pirellulaceae bacterium | reverse complement strand
TCATCATCGGCCAGCAAAGCGTGATCGAGGAGGTGTTGATTTCCCTGTTCTGCCGCGGACATGTGCTACTCGTCGGCGTCCCCGGATTGGCCAAGACGCTATTGGTAAGCAGCATTGCCGAAGTCCTCGACTTGCAGTTTCGTCGGATTCAATTCACACCCGATCTGATGCCCGCTGATGTTACTGGAACCGAGGTCTTGCAGGAGGATCGCACGACGGGCAAGCGGAATTTCCAGTTTGTCGAGGGGCCGGTGTTTGCCAACATGGTACTGGCCGACGAAATCAATCGAGCTCCGCCGAAAACGCAGGCGGCATTGCTGGAAGCGATGCAGGAACGTCAGGTGACCGTCGGCGATCAGACCTACGGTTTGCCTTCGCCTTTTTTCGTGATGGCCACCCAGAACCCGATTGAGCAGGAGGGGACCTATGCCCTTCCCGAGGCCCAGCTGGACCGATTCCTGTTCAACATCGTGGTGGACTACCCGGGCCGCAATGATGAGTTCGAACTGATCAAACGGGCCACGTCGGATACCCAGCCAAACCTGGAGAAAGTGCTCGATGAGCAACAGATCATGGCATTGCAACAAACGGTACGCCGAATCCCGGTAGCCGATCACGTCATCGCCTATGCCCGTGATCTGGTTCAAGCGACTCGGCCGAACCAACCCGAAGCCCCCGATTTCGTCAAGCAAATGGTCGACTGGGGAGCTGGGCCGCGAGCCGGGATCAGTTTGATCATGGCCGCCAAAGCGCGGGCAGTACTCCAGGGACGATTCCATGCCACCACCGAAGACGTGCGACAAGTCATGTTGCCCGTGCTTCGCCATCGACTCGTCACAACATTCAATGCCGAGGCTTCAGGTGTGAAACGAGACGACGTGATTGAAATGCTGGCCCGCCATGTCAAGCCAGTTCCTCCTCGCCGTGCCTTGACCGAACGTTCGAGAATCTAGGAGATCAACAGTGATTCAGGCACCGGACTTCATGTCGCTATTGCCATCGACAACCCTTTCACGGTTCTCCCACGTACGGATGCCCGCGCGCAGCCTGGTTGAGGGATTCAAGAATGGCGACCACCGCAGCCTGTACCTCGGTAGCTCTACCGAGTTCGCTGAACACCGTGAGTACAGTCCCGGTGATGATCCACGCGGTCTTGACTGGCGAGTCTACGGAAAAATGGATCGTTACTACGTCAAGCAGTTTGTTGCTGAAACGAATCTGCGAGCCACCATCCTGCTGGACGCGTCAGCATCGATGAGCTTTGCGGGTCAATCGGCCGCCCGCGTCGGCGATCGCCTGCTGAGTAAATTCCGTTGTGCCCAACACTTGGCCGCGGCGTTGGCGTACGTGCTAACCCGCCAGGGAGACGCAGTTGGGCTGGTGGGTTTCGATTCCCAGGTTCGTCATCGGTTGCCTGCCGCCAGCACGGGCTCACACCTGCGACGGCTGCTGCAAACGATCCACGACATGCGGCCCGGTGGTGAATCCGGATTACCCGCTGTGTTGCACCAAGTTGCCAGGCAGATTCCCCGTCGTGGCTTGGTGGTCGTGATCAGTGATTTCTTTGACGATGTAGCCGCGGTTACGGAGGCCTTGCATCACCTGCGGCATTGCAACCACGAACTGGTGCTGTTTCATGTGCTGGCCGATGAGGAATTGAATTTTCCCTTCCCCGATGCGACCACGTTTCGCGACCTCGAACAAGAGTCCGTTCAGTTGGACGTCGATCCCCAAACCATTCGCCGAGAGTACCTGATTCAGTTCAACGATTACCTCCAGCAACTGGAAGCCGGATGCGGGCAAGTCGCAGCCGACTACGTCCGGATTGATACCAAGCAGGGTTTTGAGGACTCGCTCGCGGATTATCTTTCCCGACGCATGGGGCGTTAACCAGACACGAGTTTTTGTGGCAACGAACAGTTCAAGTTTCTTCGGCAGGCCCTGTGCCCAATGATGTTTCTCAATGGTATCGCGATGCTCGCCTTGACGGCCGTTGCCGTCCCGATGGCGGTCCACCTGTACCGACGGCGGAGGTCGAAGGTGGTCGGTTGGGCAGCGATGCGGTTCCTGTCTCAATCTTCTGTTAACCGGAGACGCGGTTCGACGTTGGAAAATCGGTTGTTGCTACTGTGCCGTTGCCTGTTGATCGCACTGTTTGTATTGGCTTTGGCCAGGCCAATGCTGGTCTCGGCTGCGGGCGTCCGCTGGGTTCTCATGTTGTCGTTGGGGTTGCTGGGCCTGGTCGCCTCAGTTTGGGCCGTCGTCGCCAGCGGCGCCCGTTGGAAACGACTCACCGCTGGTGCAGTGGCGGTGGGCTCGATCGCAATCGCAACCACTTTGGTGATGTCAGGAAACGAAACACCATTTCAATTTGACCAGCCGCGGGACGTCGCAATTGTGATCGACGTGTCCAGTTCGATGAACGTAGAAATCGATGGCCAGTCAAACTTTCACCGCGCACGCGAAGAAGCCATCGCCTTGGTCGACAATCTTCCCGGCGGGTCGACCGTCAGTATCTTGACTGCCGGTCCTGTCATCACTGCGCTCGTTGGGCCATCGGCCAACCTGCGGGCCGTTTCGGAAGAACTGGCCCAGCTGGAGCCGATGGGCGGGGGCACCGACCTGCAGCTGGCGATCGAACGAGCTCGTTTGGTACTCGAAAAAGCGCCCCATGCCCATCAGCAGTTGGTGATCTACACCGACAATCAACTTCAGTCGTGGCAACAGGTCTCCGACCAGCTGGCGTTGACTCCCGTCAGCCCTGATCCAATGTCGACGAGGCAACCGGCCGATGGCTCTCAGCAGAATGTCGAATGGTATTGTCGAGCGTTTCCGTTGCCCCCAGATTTGCGAGACATATCCGTGTCAGGACTGGAAGTCGATGCGCGAATCGTAAGCATCCATCGCCCAGTACCGCTGAAGATCGATTTACTGAATGGTGGTTCGACCACTGCCTTTAATCTTGAACTGGAGCTGTTGGTTAACGATCAGGTTGTCGAGGTCAAACCGTTGCCTGAATTGGATAGTCGCTCGCAGACGAGCGTGAGTTTCCAATGCCGATTTGAGCAGCCGGGCTGGAATTCGGTCGCCGCCAGGTTACGCGGCAAGGATCAACTGTCAGATAACAATGTTGTTCACCGAGTCGTTCATGTTGCTGAGAAACTACCGGTATTAATCGTCAATGGCGACTCGACCAGTCAACCAAACTCCCGTCCGGCGACGTTCATGAAGCTGGCGCTCGATCCCACCAGTTTCGAGAATGGGGACGAAGCGGAAAACCGGCAGCGACAACTGATCGCCGTCGACGCCCTTGATGCAGCCGAAATCAGGCAAGTCGAATCCTTCGCCGACTACCAGGTGATTTTGCTGTGCGACGTCCCGAGGTTGCCTTCAGAAATCGCCGATCGGCTGGCCACGTTTGTCGAAACCGGTGGCGGGTTGTGGGTTCAGGCTGGCGCTCGTTGCCAACGAGATTTCTATAACAGTTGGAAGCTGGCATCGTCTGACCAGTCCATTTTGCCAATGGAGTTCGTTCGTCGCAGCTTGCTCGATCCAGCTGACAACCGCTCGTTGGGACTCGATTTCGATTCCGTTTCCCATCTTACGCTCGATCCACTGCTGGAAAGGGGGCAACACGATCTGACTGAGCTACAAGTTTCCGCTTATTGGAAGCTGGCTGAACGCCCCAACAACCGATCACCGCACATTGCCGCGCGGTTGACCAACGGGGATCCGCTCCTGGCCGAGCACTCGGTGGGCCGGGGGCGGGTACTGGTTTCTTCCATCTCGTTCGACAGCCAGGAAAGCAACATGATCAACCGAGTCAGCTTTCCCGTGTTGACTCATCTGTGGGTCGAGTATCTTGCCGCCACCAATGATATCGATTTGAACCTCCCACCGAATCGTAATTTGCTCGTCCGCTTGCCCGAGTCAACTCTGCCAGCCAGTCAATCGCTGACGGTCACGCTTCCCGGCGGAGTTCAGCGGCCTGTCGCCGCCCTGCCTGTAGAACAGAGTGGCATGCTGTCCGTCGATGTAGGTTTGGCGGCGACGCCCGGGATCTATCGGCTGGCGGCCGGACCTCAATCTGACCGTGCGACCATTCCGTTTACCGTGCTGGGTGATACAGACGAATTTGATTTGACGGCTGCTTCACCAGGCAAACTGAATGAACTGGCAGCAGGGTTGCAAGTTAAATGGATTGAAAACAGTAGTCAGATCAAACAGCTGGCTCAAGGCGCTTTGGGCAAGATCGAGTTGTGGAAATACTTCGCCACCGGTGCCATGCTCATGATGGTTATCGAAGTCGTTTTGCTTAGGTGGATTGCCTGGCGGCGCAGGGTGCCTGCTACTGGCCAATCGCGAGACTCGAACACCGCTGCGTTGTCGGAATCAAGAACGCTGGTTTCCAGTGAGGCTGGCGCTGCCACAGGCAGCTTTGCGTGGCAGTCCCGTGGCGCGACCGTTTCCGTGCCACCACTTGTGGAGGCCCGTCAATGAATCAGTCGATTGAATTGCAGCCTTTGTCCTTTCTCTTGCCGGCTGTGCTATTGGTAGTCTGGGTGATCGTCCGTGTCGGCATCGGCTTGATCTCTGGTTCGGTGTGGAAGTGGTTATTTGCCACGCTTAGCCTGGTGGTCGCCTGGGGATTTTGGTGGGCGGCAATTGCGGTCGTCGATGGCCTGGTCGAAACAGCCAGCACGTGGCCGTTCTATGTCATGGCGATGTTGCCAGCCTTGGCATCGGAAGCGGTCATCAGTCTGTACGTCGATCACCGCAGTTCGAGGTCGGGCCTGGTTCACTGGGTTCCCATCGGCCTCCGAATCTTGCTGGTGCTGATCATGGCCTTTGTTTTACTGGAACCGGTCATTTCGCATGAAGAAGAGGAATTCAGCCAGCGTTACGTGGCGGTGTTGATCGACGGGTCGGCTTCCATGGACTTGAGCGACCGAAACGCAGATCCAAATCGCGACGGTATCGAAACGACGCGACGCGAGGTTTCCAGGAATCTGCTGGTGAACAGTCAATCGGGAAACGCGTCGTTGTTGGATCAGCTCGAGTCGGACTACAGCGTTCGAATTTTTGAATTCGCTGACACTCCGCGTGAAATCAGGGTCGCTGATTTGCACCGGTCAGTCGACGATCAGGATAACCCAACCGCGTCTGTTTCACCGGCGGGATGGTCAAACAATACGGATATTGCAGCGGCGATTCGTCGAGTAAACGAACAGTTGCCGCTGGATGAGCTTTCCGGCTTGGTCCTGTTGACCGATGGTTGCGACCGCTCGGTTGCGGACTTGCAAAAACTGGTCGGTCCGCTGACCCAGCGTCAGATTCCGATTCACTCGGTTGTTATCGGTGATCAAACCGCTGTCAGTGATGCGCAAGTGGTGGCAGTGAATGCTCCGCGGCGGGTTTTTCTGGGCGACAGCGTTGCTATTCGAGCGCCCATCAAAGTCGATCGGCTGGCTGGTCAACGCGTCAACGCGAGATTGATCAAAGATGGAAAAACGATTGAAGAGAGATCGGTCAAAGCCATCGGCAACCGTCACCGACAGACCCTGGTGTTTGACCATCGACCTGACCAATCCGGCGTGCACCAATACACCATCGAACTTGATCCCGTCCCGGGTGAGCGAATCGAGGAGAATAACCGCTTGTCGTCTCGCGTATGGGTCTCGCAAGATTCCATCCGGATGTTGATCGTTGAAAACCGGCCTCGCTGGGAGTTTCGTTATCTGAAAAACCTGTTCGCCGGTCGCGATCGCAGCGTTCAGTTGCAATATGTCCTGTTGCGACCGGACCGGTTGGCTGCTGTGCCTGACCCGCCGGTCATGCACGCTTCAGTCAATCGTGCCTTTGACGACTGCGAAGCGACTGCGCTGCCGGCGAATGAGCAGGAGTGGTTGAAGTTTGATGTGATCGTCCTTGGTGATGTCGCTCCGGAAGACCTCGGTACGGATGTGATCCGGACACTGGAAACGTTCGTCGCAAAACGAGCGGGGACCTTGATCGTCGTTGCGGGCCGACATCACATGCCCCACGCCTTTGAGCAAACGCCGCTGGCCGATGTCCTTCCGGTTCAACTCTCTGGTGCTGTACTGGGCGACGTGAAGAGCCCAGACTCATCCTACTTTTTCAAAATGGCTTCCGGTGCAGACTCGCATGTGGTCATGCAGCAGTCTACTGATCCGAATCAAAACGATTCAATCTGGCAAATGTTGCCAGAGCTGTATTGGCGTCACTCAGCCAGCCAGGCCAAGCCGGGTGCGACGGTGTTGGCCTATGCCGGCAGTGATCGAGACGGTGTCAGCAGTCAGCAGGCTCAACGCGACAACGCATTGGTGCTTTGGCATCGTTTCGGAGCAGGCAAGGTCATGCACCTGGCGTTCGACCAGACCTGGCGGCTGCGGTATGGAGTCGGTGATCGGCACCATCATCGGTTTTGGGGCCAGGTCTTGCGCTGGTCGGTTGAGAATCGCCTGGCCGGCGGAAGCCAGCTGGTCCGAGTCGGTACCGATCGCGTGTTGTACCGCGAGGGTGATGCGGTCACCGTTCGCGCACGATTGCTGGACAAGAACCGAAACGCGGTATTCAGCGAAGACACCAAGGCACTGGTTTACCTGGATGACCAATTGGTTCAGCAGGTCTTGTTGACACCCGAATCGGAGTCGGCCGGCATGTTGGCTGCCAGGATCGACGGACTTGCTCAGGCCGGAAAGTACCGGATTGAATTGTCCGGTCCGACGGTCAATCGATTATTGGAAGTCGAGGGGCGAACAGACGATCCAGTTTCGATTGATTTTGCTCTCGAGGGCGCAGGCCTGTCCAGCGAAGTTTCCGATCTGACAGCCGATGCGGATGTGCCCACGCAACTCGCCGACTGGACCGGAGGCAGCGTGACTGGCCCCAACGACGCTGCCAGGATCCTGGAAAATCTGGGGCCGAAGTCAACGTTTACTCGACAACGATCAACGGTCGCGTTGTGGAATCGATGGCCGCTTCTGGTTTCGTTCCTGCTTGTCGTGAGTGCGGAATGGGTGTTACGAAAATCGACCGGCTTGGTTTAGCGGACTGTCCTTTTAGCGAGCAATTGCAATGTCTGTTGTTAACTCAAAACAAACGAATCTTTGCCAACCGCAGTCAGGCCGAGTGGTCGAATTGCCCGCGCCGATTCAGGAAAAACTTGCAGCGGTCAGCTACCGCGACTGGCAGGCTGAGTTGATTCGCAGCGTCGCGTTAGTGGTCGGATTTCTACTGTTGAGTCTTATAACACTTCTGGTCGCCGATGCCCTGTTCGTTCTTCGCTGGCCACCCCTGCGCTGGGGTATTTGGCTGACTGCGTTGATCGGCTGTGTCGGTCTCGTCAAGTATCTTTTCATCAAGTCACGTCGTAATGACCAGCCGCTGGTCGATGCGGCCTGGAAAATTGAATCTTCGCACCCAGCCATGGAGGAACGCTTAACCTCAACGGTGCAATTCTTTGAAGACAAGTCTGGCTACGAACACCATTCGTTGCAACTGATCGATGCGCTGGCGGCCGAAGCAAACGACGGAGTGCAAGCGGTTGATACCGAGTCGATTCAGAGCCAATCCTACCAGGGGCCGATCGCCGTGGCAGGCGTGTTGTCGATCGGTCTGGCGATCGCGGTCGCAATCTGGCCTCAGCCGGTGATGACGTCGTTCGGCAATCTGGCAGCGCCTTGGTCGGCCTATAAGTTTGCCAAACTGCCGGCCAAAATCGTCCCCGGTGATGTTGTTGTTTCAGCCGGAGAAGCGGTCCATATTGAAGTCCTGGCAGCAACGGCATTGCACCAACCGACTTTGGAGATTGTCCATGATGATGGCATCGAATCCCGATCCATGGTGTTGACCTCTCCCCAGGCCGCCACGCTCGCGTTGAACGACGTGACAGAAGACACGGTATATCGAATCAGGTCGGCAGGGCGATACTCGGGTGCCTACTCCATTAAAGTTCGTCCGCGGCCACAATTGAACTCCATTTCCGCGCAACTGATTTTTCCTGAGTACACCGGTCTTGATCCGGTGTTGGTCGAGCCATTGCTGGAACCGATCGAAGTGCCAGCCGGCACACAAGTAACCTTGAAGGCAGAGGCCGACACTGTCGCTGTCAGTGGATTGCTTCGCTGGGACTCAGTGGCAAACGCAGTCGTTGGCGATCGGGTACGCCGAGGCGCTGTCGAGGATTCGATTGGGTTTGAATGGTCCCTTCAGGTCAAGCCCGACACGCAGTTGGTTGGGACGTTGCAAGTACAAAGTGATTTCGGAGTTGGCAGCACGCCACATCGGCTTGAGATTCGGGCGGTGAAAGACGCAGCGCCAGAAATCGAACTGACCGTGCCCGGTCTGCGGCAGCTGACCATGCGCCGGGATGCTCGGCTGCCGATTAGCTACCAGGTGATCGAGGACTTCGGCGTTGCCAAAACTGAATTGATGGTGATGTACGGAGACCAAGAGCCGGTGTCGTTGACTTGCCCGACCCCAGACAAGCAGGCGAACGCCAACCAGGTTTGGAACGGGACAACATCGCTGGAACTGGCCAAGGTCCCTGCTGACTGTTCCACATTTTCCATTTGGCTGCGGGTTGCCGATAACCGACCGGACGAATTCGGAGGCGCTCAAGTCGCGGAAAGTGAGCGGATCAGCGTCACGTTGGACGCGCTTGCTGAGTCGCTGGGTCAGCAACAGATTTTGTCGGATCGACAGCTGGTAGAGCAGTCGTTGCAAAGGGCGATCGATCAAATTCAGTCAGCCCAGTCGGCAGCAGAAGCGTTGCAAGATAAAGCGGATCGGCAAGATGAAATCGCCGAACAAGAACTGGCAGACAATTCAGATTCAAGCGACGCTCTGGCCGATCAGGAAGCGGATTCAGAACCAGGTGTGGAAAATCCTGGTGGCAGCGACCAGCAATCTCCGATCGGTGAGAAGCGGCCAACAGGCAATCAAGATCCTGGCGTTGAGGCCGGTCGGCCCAGCACGAGAAACGACCACCTGGAAACATTGCGCCAGCAAACGGCGAACGCCAAACAAACGTTAGACCAGTTGTCGGAAAGACTCAAGGAAGAGTCAAATCTGTTCGAATCAATCGACGCTGAGATTCAACAGGTTGCCGATCGGGAGGTTACAGATGCGTTGGAACTGGCCAACCAGATTCCGCTCGCCGACAACCAATCGCAACAGGACGAACTGGCGCTCGCTGCCAAGCAGGATTTAGCATCCGCGAAGGACCAACTCAATCAACTCAAGTCGGACCTTGCGCGTCAAGCCGACCAGATGGAAGCGGCTGCCAAACTGGAACAACTCGCGTCCAGGCAAGAGCAACTTGCTGAAGAAGTGGCTGCCGGCGAACAGGACAGCGAACCCGACGAACAATGGCGACAGGAGCAAACCGCGGTCGCTGAAGAGTTGCAAGCGATGGCCGACAAGCAGCACGAGGCTAAAAAAGACGAAGAGGTTCAACAGGGCAACGAGGCTCAGCAACAGGAAAAGGTCCGACAGGAACAGCTGTTGAAACAAGCCGACGCTGCAGAGCAGTTGGCACAGCAAGCCGAACAACTGGCTAAGCAACAACAGCAATTGGAGCAGGCCGTTCAGGACGCTCAGAAAAACGACGACCGGCGGAAACAGGCCCAACAGCAACTGCAAGACATAATTGCCGCCCAGCAGGAAGAAATCGATCAGCATGCCCAGCCAGATCAAGCGAATGACGAGCCGGACCAGCGGCCGGATCAGGAAGCTCGGGAAGCACAGAAACAGCGACTGGAAGCAGCTGCGGACGCGGTTGAAAACGGGGATCTGGACGACGCGGCGTCCAAGGTTCAACAGCAGATCGCCGAGCAAACGGAACAGCTGAAACAACAAGCCGAGCAATTCGCCGAACAGCAACCCGCCGATCCAGCGGCGCAAAAACAGGCCGAACAGGCGGCCCAACAATTGCAGCAGGCCCAGCAGCAAACTCAACGTGCCCAGCAGTCGTTATGCGAAAAATGCAACTCAGGCGGTAATGCCAACCCGCAGCAGCAGGGCAAGTCAAACAGCCAGGACACAGGCGATCAGAACAGCTCGAGCAAGCAGGACCAACCGGCTGAACCTCAAGGCCAGGCCAAACAGCATCCAGCTGCACAGCCCGGCAACGCCGGCCAACAGGAACCCGCGAGCAACAACGAGGACGCCCAATTCCAACGTGCCCAGCAGGATGCGGCCGACTCGCTTCAGCAAGCTGCCCAATCACTGAAACAGGTTTGCCAGTCGTGCCGGGAGTGCGCCGAATGCAACAACCCCGGGGCATCCGAGGGGGCCAACCCAGGCAAGTCCGGTGGCTCTGGAAAACCCGGTGCCTCTCCGGGATCCCAGCAATTGGCCGAGGCCCGTGATGGCGCAGAAGCCGCCGCCAATTCACCTTCCAAGCGTGCCGCAGCTAAAGGCGCAGAACAGGTCGCCCAACAACTCAACGAGTTGGCCGACAACGCCGCCCGGGAATCAGGCTACCATTTGGGCCGTCAAAATGTCTCGTCCCAACAGCAGCAGGGCGGCGAAGCAGGCCAAGACGGAATGCCTGGCCAACCATCGAACCAACCCGGTGGAGTCGGTACTGAAGACAGCGACACGAATCTCAATGGTCAGCAACTGCGCGGGGGTTCCAACAGCAACTGGACTCGCTCACAGCGAAAGCTCGACGGTGGCGTGTTGAACGATCAGGAGGGTAATGTGCCCGAGCAATTCAAAGACGTTGTCGATCGGTACTTCGAAGAACTCTCACGTCAGCAATCGAACAGGAACGAATAAATGATCCAGAACATTCGATCTGAAAACTGGCCTGTGAAAGCTGGCTTCGGAGTGACCAACCTGCGGAAGTGGGGCGTCGCGATGGTCATCATTGCCTCACTGGTTGGCACCGTGGCCGCCGATGAATCGGAGGCGCTGCGTTTGAAATATCAGGATCGCCTTGACGAATCGGTTGACAGGGGACTCGCATTTCTGGCGTCGCGGCAGATCAGTGCCGATGAAGCCCGGAGGATGGGAAAACCCCATTTGGCAGGGTCCTTCAAAGATGAGAAGGTTCCCGGTAACACGGGCATCACATCATTGGCAGTGATGGCATTTTTGGCGAAAGGACACATTCCTGGTGCTGGCCCTTACGGTGATCGAATCAATCAGGGCATTGACTATATCCTGAGCCAGCAATTGGACAACGGCTTGCTAATCAGCAAAGATCGCACCGGTCGCACAACTGGCCTGATGTACTCGCACAGCATTGCGACGTTGATGCTTTGCGAAGTTTCCGGGATGGTTGATGGGCAGCGTCAACAGAAAATCGATCAGGTTCTCCCCAAAGCCCTGCTGGTTTTATTGCAGGCTCAAAAAGTTCCTAAATCAGATCAACACCTCGGCGGTTGGCGTTATGCTCCCGGCACGACTCAAAGCGATCTGTCCTTGACGGGATGGTCGATCATGGCGTTGCGAGCGGCCAAGTTGAATGGCGCCGCGATTCCCGATGAACACATCGCGATGGCCGTCTCCTACATCTTGAACTGTCGCGCAGGTGACGGATCGTTTACCTACATGCCTGGGGTAGGGCAGGGCACCGCATCCATGACAGGCGTCGCAATGTTGTGCCTGGAATTGTGCGGTGAACACGGACACGAATCGATTGTACCCGCTGCAGATTTTATCCTAAACCACCGACCCCAGATCGACCAGAACGGTACGCCGTATCGTTTTCGCTACTATGCGTTCTACTATTGCGGGCAAGCCATGTTTCAACTGGGTGGGAAACATTGGGAAACCTTCGCGCCCTACATGTACGACTGTTTGCTGGCAGACCAACATCAAGATGGAAGCTGGGCCTATCCACCCGGTGGCAGTCAATTCAGCAGCACCTACCCAACGTCGCTCGCCATTTTGACGCTTACCGTATCGGCGCGGCAATTACCCATTTACCAACGAGAAGAATAGGAACTCAAATCATGATTATCTTGAACCAGAGAATCCTGTGGGCAACATTCGTGTTGTTATGTTCGCCTGCGCCGCTTTTCGCCCAACAAGGTGACGTCAATCAAGCCAGCATTCAGCAGTGGATCGAACAACTCGATGCCGACAGCCTGACCAAGCGCCAGGAAGCACGGTCTCAATTGACCAAGGCAGGCCAAGCGGCCATTCCAGCATTGGCCAAGGCCGCGATTTCAGAGAAACGTGGATTGATCGTCCACTCGATCGACATCCTGGCTGAACTTCGCAGCCAGTCGGAAGACGAAGACACGAAAAGTGCTGCCACGATCGCTTTGAAAATGCTTGCCGAAAGCGACAGTCCTTCGACGGCCCAGCGTGCCAAGCTGGCTTTGGATGCAAAGAAAGATGACGGCATCCAGGCTTTTCCGGGATGGGATCAGCCCGGAACAGAGTTTGCTGGCAATGCCGCTAATCGAAGCGTTTCGGTTTCCAGCATGAACGGCATCAAGACGATCACGGTCAAAGAGGGTGGCAAAACGACTACTCTTCAAGACCAACGTTCGGGTGCCATCCGGGTTAAAATTGAAGGCGTGGGTGACCCCAAGGAGTTTGTGGCCAAGGATTTGGACGAGTTGAAACAGAAGGATCCCGCCGCGTTTGCGATTTACCAGCAGCACGGCGGCAACGCAGGCGGATTGAATGTTGCTAACTTCAATGGTTTCGGACAGGCCGGGTTCGGAGATCTGGGAAACTTTGCCAGGAATCAGGCGGTTGGAAAAGCCAACGATGATGCAGGTACGAATCCAGCTAGCCAGATAATGATTCAACAACTCAAGGAACTTAAGAAACGCATGGCTGGGCATCCGCAAATGCAGGAGATCCTGAATCAGCAGATTAAGGACTTGGAAAAATAGGCCGTCCAGGGAGAAGGACGCGGCAGCAGCGAGCGATCGGATGAATGAAGTAACCCAAATTCTCAATAGTATTGAGCAAGGCGATCCCTTGGCCGCCGAGCAATTGCTGCCTCTGGTCTACGACGATCTGAGGAAACTTGCCGCACGCGAACTTGGCCGGGAGCCCGATGGGAATACACTCCAACCAACCGCACTGGTTCACGAGGCTTATCTCCGCCTGGTTGATCAGAGTGCCGAGCCACAATGGAATCATCGAGGTCATTTTTATTCTGCTGCGGCACAGGCCATGCGACGAATCCTGGTTGAAAGTGCACGGCGCAAAAACGCAATCAAGCGCGGTGGTGATCGAAA
Organism: uncultured Pirellulaceae bacterium; assembly: GCA_964545005.1. Taxonomy (GTDB): domain Bacteria; phylum Planctomycetota; class Planctomycetia; order Pirellulales; family Pirellulaceae; genus Mariniblastus. The sequence continues at coordinate 5,833 of CAZJEK010000023.1, read as the reverse complement.
ACGAATTCCGCTCGATGAGCATCAGCTACCAGCAACCGAAACGCATCCAGACATTTTGGCGCTAGACGAAGCATTATCCCGATTGGAGGTTGATCGGCCGGATCTTGCCCGGCTGGTCGCGTTGCGTTATTTCGCCGGTTTGACCATGGAGCAGGCCGCCCAGATACTTGAAACATCGTTACGGACGACAGAACGCAATTGGACTTACGCTCGAGCGTTGTTGCTTGACATGATTCGGACCCAGAACTAACTTGAAACTTCGCTTTCATGAGTGACAATACACGAGCAAAGTCTTTCGCCGACGGAAGCGATTCTGGGCTGGCCTCCACGCAAAGGTGTCCTCAATATTGAACGAGCAACATCTTTTTCTTCGAGCGCTTGAGCAGCCTGCGGGAGAACTCCGGCAACGATGGCTGGATCAACAGTGCGCTGGTCCTCAGCAACGAGCGCGAATTGCTGCGCTGCTTGAACAACATGATCAAGCTGGCGACTTTCTTGAGACACCGCTGATGGAATTGCTCGGTCCCCAGCACACCATGAAGTCGACCAAGGTTCAGCCCGCGAAGTCTCCCTGGTTCGGGAAGACGATCTCGAAGTCGAAATTTATCGAACGCTTGATTCGTAGCAGGCTGATGTCGAAAGCCGACGTGAGCGAGTTCGAATCCAGCCTCGGGCCACAGGCAGTCGCCAGCGACGCCCGGGCATTCGCTCAAGCAATGGTCAAAGCCAATCGTTTGACCCGATTCCAGGCCAAGGCCATTTATGAAGGGCGGACCAAAGGCCTGACGTTTGGCGAGTACATCATCCTTGATCAGATTGGCAAAGGAGGCATGGGCATTGTTTATCGAGCCCGGCATCGCCGCATGGATCGGTTGGTCGCCATCAAAGTCCTGCCGCGATTCGCCATGGCAACGCAGGGAAGTGTGGATCGGTTTTATCGAGAAGTAAAAACCGCTGCCAAGCTGATGCATCCTAATATTGTCGCGGCCCTCGACGCCAGCGAAGACGACGGGTTGCACTACCTGGTGATGGAATATGTGGAAGGTCAGGATCTGGGGGACGTTCTCAAACAATCGGGGCCACTCCAGCCAGAACTGGCCGTCAATTACATCATCCAGGCGGCGACTGGAATTCAATACGCCCATGATCAAGGCGTCATTCATCGCGATATCAAGCCTGCCAATCTATTGCTTGATCAATCCGGAACGATCAAAGTACTGGATATGGGCCTGGCGCGAGTGATCGGTGTCGGTGATGAAGAAACGCAGTTGGATCGCCGGGACAATGCGACGAATCTGAACCTGGAAGATCAAGCTGTCGGAAGCAATGATTCGCTGATTGCCGCTTGGGAGCAGGATACCGCCAAGGTGAATGGCGAAACACGGCTCACTCGGGACGGTCAGGTTATCGGGACGTTGGACTACATGCCCCCGGAGCAATTCACGGATACTCGCAACGTCGACAAACGCGGCGACATCTACAGTTTGGGGTGTACGCTTTATCGGCTGCTGACCGATCAACGACTGTTTCCGGCCGAAACGGCCGGTGCCATTTTTCAGGCCCATCGCAACCGCCCGGTTCCCAAGCTCAGTTCGCTGAGACCAGGAATTCCTGAGAGTCTCGATCTGGTTTTTGAACGCATGTTGGCCAAGGAGCCCGAGCGACGGCAGAGCACGATGAACCAGGTTATCCGCGAACTGGAACAGGCGATGATCGACGACGTGCCGGTGGTCCCTCGCATTGATGCTGCCGGGGCTGCCGACTTTCGATCGCGAGTGCGGGTTCGACGTCGCCGTGTCAATTGGGTTGGGTGGAGCGTCCTCACGGCTTTCGTTGGCGTCATGCTGCTGGGCGTAGCCTGGTGGTTAGTTGCTTCGGGGCTGTTTGAATCGGGGACGAGTTCGCTGGCATCGAGCGATCGAGACTTGCCAGTCAATTCGTCGAAATCTCAAGCAGGCGAGGAGAGAAAGTCGGAGCAGGTTGGAGGTTTGGACAACGAAGCGATCCCATCCAACTTGGCAAACGATTCAAATGTTTTGCCGTCCCAGCCGACCAACGTTGAACAGGAGGGAACACCGGGCGCGGCAGCTACGGATACCGATGGGCCCAGTCCTGAGTCTGAACGGGTGGGTGGTAAAATCGCGCATGCTGCGGCTGGAATGGGGGAAGGCTTAACGCCAGGCGGGCATGAGCCGACCCGGAAACAGAATGACGATCTGGCCGGAACTCAAAATCGATCCGACGTTGAACCCGAATCCATGCAGCAATGGTCGGGCGAATCGTTCAACTGGTCAGCTGGAGCGTTTCAGAGTGGCAGTTCGAATCCAGAACGCAGCGTCCACTTCAATGACAACGGCAGGAAAATTTCGATCACTCAAAACGAAACGGGAATCACGGTTTCCTTGGACGGTCGAGTGGTGAGTGCGAAGAATCCGGCAGCGTTGCAGGAGAAAGATCAGGAAGCTTATCAGTTGTATCAGCGGGCGTTTGAAGTCAAGAGCAAGCGTTCCAATCCCGCACTCGAATTGCTGCGGCAGCAGCTGGAAAAACTTCAGGAGAATCAAAGCCAAAATCCGCAGTGGCGTGGGCTGTTCGAAACGCCGCAAGGAAAGCGGTAGTTTTCTGCTGGTTGATTCATTTAAATCGAAATAAGCTGCCTCTAAAGTCCCCATGCCGATTGTGTCGTAACCGCGCGGATCGCATCGTAGTCAGCTTTGATGCCTCGACCGCGTTAACTGAATTCTGAATTGCGTATGGTCATCCATTACGTACATCATTCACCGCGTTGATTTTGCCCGCTTGTCGCTGGTTCTCCGCCTCCTGTGGCAACCCGCCATCAGGCATGAGATGCCAAACAGCATTGCGGCACCTGGTTCGGGGACAGCTTGTGTGTACAGCCTGATGTCGTTACCGTCTCCGCCGCTGTAAGTAATGAACAGATCGACGTTATTCTGAGACATGACCACGTCACCCTCATTAAGATTGGCAAACATGCCGTTCAACGCGCCGCCGATGTTGAAGAAACCGAATTCCTGACCGAATTGAAGGTTGAATCCGTTCAGCAGGCTGACGCTCAGGTTACCGGAATTGATAGTGAAATCTCCAAATACGTCAACCGTGTCGTATTCGGTTCCCGGCGTGGTGCCGGCCAATTCAATTTCAATGGTGCCGGCGTGCAGCAGGTAGTTGCCTTCGATGGTTGTCGACCCCGGCGAATCTCCAGGGGCCAACACACCCCCGAATTGACTCAGCAACGGTGTTGCGCCTGAGTCAAACGCTGCCAGTCGCTCAAAGTCAATCGTGCCACCGTTGATGATCAGTTCATTGGCGAAAATCAAGGGTGAATCAATGCTGCCGGCATCCATCGAAAAGTTGGCATTGGGGTCGATGCGAATCGTGCTGGCTTGCAGGTGTCCCCCATCGATTTGCAGCGTCCCATTGCTGCGGACCTCCAGTTGGTTTCCAACATGAACCGATCCGGCATCGACGATTTGCAAACGGCCCTTGCCGGCACCACTGCTCGAGGGGCCACCGATATACAGCGATTGATTGTTTTGCCAGCGTGAACCTGCGTCACTGACGGATACGTTGCCATCGGAATTCTGATACTCGCCGATGAAGCCAAAATTGTTGGTAACGACTCCTCCGTTGTTGATCTGCAGGTCACCATTACCTTGAAATCCAACTCGCAAGCTACTCGCGTTGTTCAACTGCGAGCCGGCATCGCTAACCAGAACCGACCCTGTTCGGTTTTCGACATACCCGAGAATCGTGTCGTTGGAATTAATCCGACCACCGTTTTCAACATTCAGGGTGCCGTTGCCATCAAATCCGACCAGAAACGAGTTAGAGTTGTTCCAGACCGTGTCCGGCCCGGAGATGGTTGCAATTCCACTAGCCCCATTCAAGCGACCGACGTAGGCGAAGTTCGTGTTTAACTGGCTGCCACCGACGGCGTTGAGGCTACCGCTGCCGCCATGATCATTCCCCACAAACAGTTGTTGGCTGTGCCAGGTTCCGCCGTCCATCTCTACGGAGCTGCGGATCCCCTCGGCACTGCCGATATAGCCATAAATATTGCTGACCGTGCCGCCATTAGAAACTGTCATCGTGCCGATACCGTTCTCACCAATGCTGAGGTTATCCGCAATCAAGAACCTTGAATCATTGCCGGTGACCACAATGTTCCCGTGCCCGGTCCCGGCATTTCCCGTGCCCGTTCCGGGGGCGTTGACTCCGACTGTCGCATTCTGGGCTTCAACCAGGCCGCCATCTTGAATGGTCAGCGAGCCGGTGCCGACAACGCCGACATGCACAAAATCGGTGAATGATAATCGTGAGTTTTCGCCTGAAACCAGTACAGAACCGTTTGCGCTGTCCGTCCAACCAATGCGTCCCGAAACGGCATCCACCGAACCACCGTTGGTGATGGTTGCGGTTCCTGTTCCCCACCAGCCAACTGCAAGTCTACCGGAACCGGATTCGGTATAGCCGGTCTGATCGACCACACCATTGTTGACATGCAGCTCACCTGCAGATCCGACTTCACCACCGATCCCGATGAAGGCTGAATTCATCCTGGCACCGGATTCAACATTGACCACTCCGTATGACTGACCAATGGTGCCAATATAGGTCACCCATGGATTGAACTCGGAACCTACCCCGGAGACGGAAACGGTTCCGGTGCTGTCATCGGTGTATCCCACATAGAAGTATGAACCTGAGGATACACGGCCACCTGAATTCACCGACAGCATTCCATCGCCGCGCAATCCAAGGACAAAGGTGGATTCAACGTCCCAGGCAGAGCCCACGCCCGAAACTTCGGCGATACCCGTGCCGTTCGTCCCGAAGCCTAGCCTGGCGAATCTGCTCGAGAGAAGGCTGCCGCCAGACAATTCCAGACTTCCTGAGTTGTTGTCACCGACAATAACGCTGCCAGTGAAGGAACCACTGGCGCCATCGACAAGCATCAATGTCGGATTCGCGGCTGGCGAGTTACCGTCGATCGTAAAATCGTTGGTTCCGGGGTTAAATACACCGCCAGCAACCTGGAGCGTTCCGTCATTGAATTGAAAGGTGCCGCCGGCCGTGTTGTCGAAGGACCGCGTCGTCAGGCTGCCACCGTTCAGGTTCAATGTCGCGTTGCTGGCCACGGTCGTGTCGCCTGCAACGTTCAGATGTTGGCCGTTCGCCAGCGTGGTTGTTCCAGCATTGGTATTGAACGTGGTTCCATTGGCCAGTTGAAAACTGTTGGTTTCTACCGATAGCGATTGGGCCGAATCGGTGATTGCAAGGGTGCCAGAGTTGAAGTTGAAATTACCACCGGCGGTGTTGTCGAACGTGCTCGTCGTCAACGAACCACCATCAAGCGTCAATGTGCCTGTATTCCATAGTTTCGTTTCGCCACCAACATTCACTTGGCCACTGTTCGCTATTGTTAACAGACCGGAACCATAGGCGCCACTGGATCTTCCACCGACAAACAGGCTGCCCGAGTTGTCCCACGTAGAGCCGTGACCAGAAACATGGACAATGCCCGAGGATTCGGAACTGAAGCCGATGCGCCCCTCGGCATTGCTGACTCGACCACCACCTTCAATATTCAGGATGCCGCTACCATTATTTCCCACGTTCAAAATTGTTGCGACATTCCACATAGTATCAACTCCGCTTACGGTGGCCGTTCCGACTGAATTAGTCCCGGCACCTACCAACGCTAAGGCTGAGTCTACAAAACCTCCATTGTCCAATCGAAGCATGCCAATCCCGCGGTCCGCGACCGACAAACCGTTTGTATGCCAACTTGAGCCGGCTCCATCGACTAACA
>CAZJEK010000022.1:0-32930 GCA_964545005.1 uncultured Pirellulaceae bacterium | reverse complement strand
GATGGTGAACGAGCTGAAAGTTCTGTTCCAGGAAATTGGTATCGATATCTGGGAAGTGATTGATGCGGCTAAAACCAAGCCCTTTGGATTCCAGGCGTTCTACCCCGGCCCCGGGCTGGGCGGACACTGCATCCCCATCGACCCGTTTTACCTTAGCTGGGTGGCTCGCAAGCACGAGATCCCGACCAAGTTCATCGAACTGGCGGGAGAGATCAACACCAGCATGCCGTTGTACGTGGTTCACAAGGTCGGCGAAGCGTTGAATGAGATCGGTAAGCCGATCAAAGGCAGCAAGATTGGGATCTTCGGTGTCGCCTACAAAAAGGACGTCGATGATCCTCGCGAAAGCCCATCCTTCAAACTGATGGAATTGCTTGATCAGCGAGGTGCCGAGCTGAGTTATTGCGATCCGCACATTCCCAAGCTGCCCAGCATGCGACACTTTGATGTTCCCGACCTGGTTCACAATGAAGCGACTCCCGAATACCTGTCGTCGTTGGACTGCGTGTTGATTTCAACGGATCACTCGGCATTTAAGTGGGATGAGATCGTGAAGCATGCGTCGTTGATCGTCGATACTCGCAACGCGACGAAGGACGTCACCGCAGGGCGTGAGAAGATCCGCAAAGCTTGATGCTGACGGGTCTGACATTTTTTCGAATTACGGCATCGATAGAAAGCTCTTAGCAGAATCAAGAAGAAAGAACCGCAGAGACGCAGAGAACGGAGAGATCTGTTCGCATCCTCTCCCTTGGGAGAGTCGGCCTGTCAGGGCCGACTTTCGCGGAGAGCCTGACATTTTTTGTGCAGCTGAACTGGTTAACGCTCGTGTTGAATTGTCGATTAACTCGTTTTCTACAAAGCACATTTTGTTAATCATGTTTATCTTGTCCATCCTGTCCTTTTTTAGGACTCTCGCACAGAATGGTTAGCGCACGCAGGTTTCACTTGGAAGTTTGACAGGATGTTCAGGATCAACAAGATTGACGAGATGCTTCCTGGTGTTGGATCCCTGAGACGACAAATCGGGTGATCGAAAAAAAACTCTCGCGGAGCGAAAATCGGCATTGGCACACGGTTTCATTTCAAACATCCATAATCAAATCATGACTACTCCGCAAACTTACTTTGTCACCGGATGTGCCGGGTTCATTGCCAACCGGGTTGCCAGCATGCTGTTGGAACAGGGGCACAACGTGGTCGGCATTGACAACGTCAATGACTATTACGATGTTTCCTTGAAAGAGCATCGTCTCGAAAAACTGCAGTCTGATCGGTTCACGTTTTACCGTAAAGACCTGGAAGATCGAGCCACGTTGAGGAAGATTTTTGACGAACACCAATTCGACGCGGTAATCAATCTGGCTGCCCGCGCCGGAGTCCGCTACAGCATGGTCAATCCGACGGTTTACATGACGACCAATGCGATGGCCAACCTGTACCTGCTGGAAGAAATGAAGGACCGCGGTATCAACAAGTACGTGCTGGCTTCGACATCGTCCTTGTATGCCGGTCAGGAGATGCCGTTCGTGGAAACGTTGGCGGTCAACACTCCGATCAGTTCCTACGCGGCCTCCAAGAAAGCCGCCGAAGTGATGGCCTATTCACATCACTACCTGTATGGCATCGACGTTTCGGTTGTCCGCTACTTCACCGTGTATGGGCCTGCCGGGCGACCGGACATGTGTATCTTCCGGTTTATCAAGTGGATCGACGAAGGCACGCCGATCGAGCTGTTTGGTGACGGTACCCAGTCTCGTGATTTCACGTTTGTCGATGACATTGCGCGAGGCACCATCGCGGCGTTGAAACCGGTTGGCTATGAGATCATCAATTTAGGTGGCGGCAACCAGCCCGTGTCACTCAACACGATCATCGCGCAGTTGGAAGATTTGCTGGGCAAGAAAGCCAGAATTGAGACCAAGCCTTTCCACAAAGCTGATATCAAGACGACCTGGGCGGACATTTCCAAAGCGGATCGATTGCTCGACTGGCGACCAGAAACGAGTCTCGACGATGGGCTGCAGCAATGTGTTGCCTGGCACCGCGATAATCAGCCCTGGTCAAGCGAAATTGTGCTGCCGTAGCGTCCGCTCGCGACGGGCAATCTTTCCGCCAGCGGCGCTTTCACGGCCTTTTCGTCGTGGGAGTGGCGTAATCGGCATAAGGCGACGCTGAAGGCAGCCAATCCAGGGATGAGCGGATTTCCAGTTTTCGCCGACGAAAAATCCAATTAAACTGGGGTTGATCACTTCCCAGGCTTGGCACTTCAAACTTCCAGTTGAGCCTGTGGTAGCTGGTTGATTCAACCGGTACTTTCATTGATTCGATCCGTCTCTATCCGTTAACGGTTTTCATGTCTTCTGCAGCGGAAACATCGGCTCAGGCCCCAGTCAAGAAAAAAAGCTCGGCATCCACAGCTGAATCAAGCAGTCGCAAGACTGTGTTGTTGGCTTACGGAATTGCGCTGCTGGCGCAGCTGCCGATGTTGGCGTTGTACTTTTACAACCTCAGCGGCCAGCCTCACTACCAACCTTGGTTTATCGCCGTGCTGGCAACCGGAGCCATCGCGTTCATGCGTTGGCCGTTTGATCAGGAGAAGTGGTTTCACCGATCAATGACAGCCGATGTGCTGCTGGGATTGGCGGTATTGTGCACTGTCATCAGCGTTGCTTTGGTTGAACCCTGGTGGTCAGCGTTGTCGGCGATGTTGATTATTACCAGCTTGTTTGCTCGGACCATCGATAAGGAAACCAAGGCATCGTTGTGGCCCTGCGCCTTGCCTTTGTTTGTCTACCTGTCCCTGCCAATGGGAATGGACGTCAACCTGATCACGACGTTGCAAACCTATAGCGCTCGCTACACCAGTCGATTGCTGGACCTGGTCGGACTGGGACACCATATGGATGGGACAGTGATCAACGTGCCTACTTTGAAAGAGTACGGGATTGAGGAAGCCTGCAGCGGCGTGCAGTCGTTTTTCACGTTGTTGCTGGTTGCCATCGTGTTCATTGTGTTGGCCCGTCGCGTCCGAGTGCCTCAAATCGGCGTTTCGATGTTGGCAGTGATGTTCGCGGCCGTGCTATTTTTGCTACGGATGATTCCAGGCATTAATGAACTGGGCAACGTGTTGCTACTGCTTTCTTCCGTTGGTTTGGCCGTGTTCGCGTTTGTCGGTTTCCGAGCCACGTTGTTGATCCTGTCGGCCGTGTTTTGGGCGGTGTTTGTCAACACGGTTCGAATCCTGACGATTCCATTGGCTGATTTTTTCGCCGGCATTGATCTGTCTTCCGGCAATAGCCACACATTGTTGGGCTATTTCGCGTTGACGCTGGGGATCTTGATGTTGCTCAGTACGGACCAGTTCTTGTTGTTCATGTTCGGCCCGGTTGAGGACGCCGAAGAGTCGGGGCCTTTTGGGCGGTTGTTAGGCAAGATGTGGAATGGATTAAGCGGTGGTGAGAATGCCGAGCAGCGGAATCGAGCGCCCAGCCGCCGATCAATCACCACCAACGGTCGCAATTTCCTGTGGGCCGTTGCCATCTTTACCGCGATTGCGGGAGTTTGGCAGCTTGTCGATGTGCAGCGATCGTATGCCAGTGCCAGCGAATTTGTGCGGTTTTTTGATTCTGACATGACCGTCGATTTCAACGCAGACGATATCCCGCAATCGGTTGGGAACTGGACGCGAACCGACTACGTGATGGAAAATCGAGATCGCGGTAGCGACCTCGGTGAACGTTCAGATATCTGGAAAATGAGATCGGCCGTTTCTCCGATTGCGACAGTCGCTTCGTTGGATCAGACGTTTCCGGGCTGGCACGAATTGACAACCTGTTACAAGAACTCGGGCTGGAAGACCAATCCTGGCCAACGAATCAAGATGACCCCACACAAAGCCCTGGGGCTGTCTGAGGAAGATCCGTTGCCGGAAGAGTATGGCGATCCCGACTGGGATTTGGTTCAGGTAGAGTTCCAGAAACCTACCGGAGAACATGGTTTTTTGTTATTCAGCCATTTCGATGCCTTCGGCGAAGGCCTGGATGTTCCCGCCCGTTGGGGAACCTTGAATTCGCTGTTCATTCGCGCCAGAAACCGACTGGGCCACCGCATTCGTGCCACGCTGTTTCATGGTGAAGCTTACCAGTTTCAGGTTTTCCTCGGATCCTTCAACGAGTTGACGCCTGAAATGAAAGATGAGGTCCGACGACATTTTCTGCTGCTGCGGGCCGAAGTCAGGAATGACTTCATGGCCAAGAAAAGCGGCGAACCAGTCGGTGAGCCTCCCAGCTCGTTACCGTAAGTGATCCCCCAGGGGCGATCGTTCTGCGGGAGATGGTTAACCTGAGGCGAGTGAGTGCACCCTCGAGACTGTTTCAAAACGTCCACTTGCTTGCGCGTTTTGAAGTTGCGCTATTTCAGCTGAAAGTAAGCCTGTGTTCAATTATTCGTTGGCGAACTCAATCAGTTGAACGTTTCCAGATCCTCGCTTTTCCTCCGCGAACGTTTTGTCATTCGCCCGCTTCGTAGTCTCAGGGATCCAACATCAGGAAGCATCTCGTCAATCTTGTTGATCCTGAACATCTTGTCAAACGTCCAAGTGAATCTTGCGTACCCCGTCCATTTTGAGTAAGCGGCCAAAAAAAGACAGGATGGGAAAATTAACATGATCAACAAGATGCGTTTGCAGAAAACGAGGCGATAGACAATTCAACACGAGCGTATACCAGTTCAGCTGAACAAAAAATGTCAGGCGACGGAGTTCACGGTCGGATCGGCCATGTTACGATCTCGACTGACGGCAACGGGGTTTATGGAAATTCCGCATTGTTGGATTCTTGACCGCTAACTATAGTGATTCGTCCATTGTTGGCCTTTTGACCCACATTCCACAAACCATTGACAGGCTTTTTCCGTGTCCTCCAATTACCAGCTGACTCACCTCAAACAGCTTGAAGCCGAGAGCATTCACATCATCCGGGAAGTCGCCGCCGAGTTCGACAATCCGGTCATGCTGTATTCGATCGGGAAAGACTCCTCGGTCATGGTTCACTTGGCGCTCAAAGCCTTCTATCCCGCCAAGCCTCCGTTTCCGCTGCTGCACGTGGACACTACCTGGAAATTTCAGGAGATGTACAAGTTCCGCGAGGAGTACGCCAAGCAGGAACTCGGTTTGGACGTGATGACTCACATCAACCATGAGGGCCTGAAACTGAAACTCGACCCGATGGTTTCCAGTGGTAAGCACACCCATGTCATGAAGACCGAAGGGCTCAAGCAGGCCTTGGATAAACATAAGTTCGATGCGGCATTCGGTGGTGCTCGACGAGACGAAGAGAAATCCCGCGCCAAGGAACGGATCTTTTCGTTTCGCACGGCACAGCATCAATGGTTGCCCAAAAATCAGCGTCCGGAATTGTGGAATCTGTATAACGCTCGAGTCAATAAAGGCGAGAGCATTCGCGTGTTCCCGATTTCCAACTGGACCGAACTGGACGTCTGGCAGTACATCCACCTTGAAAAAATTCCGATCGTTCCGTTGTACTTTGCGGCGAAGCGGCCGGTTATCACTCGTGATGGGGTGATGATCATGGTGGACGACGAACGTCTGAAATTGCTGCCTGGCGAAGAGCCGGAAGAAAAGCTGGTCCGGTTTCGAACCCTCGGTTGTTATCCGTTGACCGGAGCCGTCGAATCCGGAGCCACCACGCTGCCGGAGATCATCCAGGAAATGTTGCTGGCCACGACTTCGGAACGTCAGGGTCGTGTGATCGACAATGACGATGAAGGATCGATGCAAAAGAAAAAAGAAGAAGGCTATTTCTAAGCCGACGTTGCGCCGGCCGGAGAATCAAACGATCCGCCCGGTAAGCCGTCTCCGTTCCTACCCCTCGCCGCCTGGCGAACTACCATCTGACATCTGAACGAACCTGATCCATGTCACATCGCGACGACCTGATTGCCACCGATATTGATGCCTACCTCGATCAACACGAACGTAAGGAACTGCTTCGTTTTTTGACTTGTGGTAGCGTCGACGACGGCAAGAGCACGTTGATTGGCCGCTTGCTGTATGACTCCAAAATGATCTACGAAGATACGCTGAAGAAGCTGGAGCGGACTTCGGAGATGTATGGGACCACCGGTACCAAGTTTGACCCGGCAACGCTGACCGACGGGTTGGAAGAGGAGCTGCAGCAAGGGATTACGATCGATGTGGCGTATCGTTATTTCTCAACCGCCAAACGCAAGTTCATCATTGCCGATACGCCGGGCCACGTTCAATACACCCGCAACATGGCGACCGGAGCATCCACGGCGGACCTGGCGATTATTCTGATCGATGCGCGTCCCGATCATGGTGTCATGGAACAGACGAAACGGCACAGCTTCATCGCGTCGTTGTTGGGAATCAAGCACGTGTTGGTCGCGGTCAACAAAATGGACCTGGTGGACTTCAGCGAGCAACGTTTCAACGAAATTTGCGATGAGTATCGTGCGTTTGCCGAGCGTCTCGATCCGACCGATCTGCACTTTATTCCAATCTCGGCACTGCATGGCGATAACGTGGTCGATCGCAGCCAGAATATGCCCTGGTACAACGGTTCCACGTTGATGAACTTTCTGGAATCGGTCTATATCGGCTCCGACCGTAACTACAAGGACTTCCGTTTTCCCGTGCAGTACGTACTGCGTCCGAATCTGGACTTTCGTGGCTTTTCGGGCACGATCGCTTCTGGGATCATTCGTGTTGGCGACGAAATCATGACGCTGCCGTCGCGGAAGAAGTCCAAGGTCAAGGAAATCGTAACGTTTGACGGCAATCTGGAAGAAGCTGCTACGCCGATGTCGGTCACGTTGACGTTGGAAGATGAAATTGACACCAGTCGCGGTGACATGATCGTCAAACCTGGCAACCTGCCGGTGTTGAAACAGAAGTTTGACTCGATGTTGGTCTGGATGTCGGAAGATCCGATGGTGCCTGGTAAGCAATACCTGTTCAAGCACACGACCAAAACGGTTCCGGGAGCGATTCAAACGTTGCGTTACCAGATCGATGTCAACACAATGCACAGTAGCCCGGCCCCCACACTCGACTTGAACCAGATTGGCCGGGTCAACATTGTGCTCAACCAGCCCATCGCCTTCGATCGCTACAAGGACAATAAAACGACCGGTTCGTTTATCGTGATCGACCGCATCACGAACGTCACGGTGGCAGCTGGCATGATCATGGATCAGCGGACCAGCGAAAATACCGGACCGAGTTGGGAGCAGGAATCGGTCAGCCAGTCGCTGACTCAGGAAATCAGTAAGGTCACGGCCGAGGAGCGGGCTGCTCGATATGGCCAGCAACCGTTGACGATTCTGTTCACCGGGCTACCGGGTGCTGGTAAGACCACCACGGCCTACGGTGTCGAACGCCAGTTGTTTGATATGGGCCGATCGGCCAGCGTGATCGATGGCCAGAACTTCCGGATGGGCTTGAGTCGTGACTTGAATTTCTCTGGCGACGATCGCTCCGAAAACGTGCGCCGCGCCGCCGAAGTGGCCCGGTTGATGAACAAAGCCGGTTTGGTCTGTCTGTTATCGCTGGTGGCTCCGGAAGAAGCCGTGCGAAAGAAGGCGGCCGAAGTGATTGGCGAAGACCGCTTTATCGTCGTGCACTTGACCGCTCCTGAAGAACTCTGCCGTCAACGGAATGAGTCGGCCAAAACGTTGGACGAAGACGACGTGCAGGAAACCGACGTGCAATACGAAGCGCCGGACCAGGCGGACTTGGTGCTGGATACTGAAAACACGCCACCGCAAGAGTGCGTTGCCAAGGTCATCGAGCTGCTGGAAAACCGCAAGCTGATTGTCTAGCCGAGTGTCGTCATTCGCTTCCGCAGTGTCGTCTTTCGCTCCGCGATAGTTATGTAGCATGGCCGATTCGGCCGTGACCGCAGAAAAAACTCGGCATTGGGCGAAACCCCTGCGGACTCGGGCCAATGGCCCAAGCTACTTTTGGCGACCACAAAAAATGTCAGCCTCTCCGCGATAGTTTTATCGACACCCTACCGCTCGCGGGAGGGTCGAGCCATAGCGAGGGGAGGGTTTACGAACCCCCTCTCCGGCCCTGAAAGGCCGACTCTCCCGAGGGAGAGTGTCTGCTTCCAGCGGCTTTGGCGCTAGCCACCGACTTTGCAAAATTCAGGCCTCAACTAGTTTTGTCCGGGGCTAGCGCCCAATCGGCTGGGCAAAAGTCCGGGGCTAATCGGCTGGGCAAAATCGTCTGGTTCGGATCACGGAAGTTGGCCCTTGGAATAGAGTTTTGAAACTGCCCGACATTTTTCAGGACTAATCGATTAGCTCCATCGATTTTAGCCACTCTTCGAGCCGATGGTGCCAGGTGGAAACAGGTTTTTCAGATTCCCGAATGCCGTAGCCATGGCCTCCCTTGGCGTAAACGTGCAATTCTGCCGGGACTTTCGCTTGCTTCAGTTCCACCAGCAACAGGGCTGCCTGGGCTCCCCGCATCGTGTCGTCCAAAGTCACGGCCATGAACGTCGGCGGTGTTTCGGGCGAAACGGTGATCAACTCACCCAGCTCAGCGACGTTGTCTTTGTAGCCGTCACCCATGTACGCCGCATAGATTGGGCAGATGAAATTTGGCGCTGCGCTGACCTGGTCAGCTTCGTCGACCGGCGGGTAACACTTTGTTCCCGACTGTAGACCGGACATCAGCGTCAAGTGTCCGCCGGCTGAGAAACCCAGCACGCCGATGCGGTTGGGATCGATCTTCCACTTTTCGGCCTGATGCCGAACCAGCCGAATCGACCGTTGGATGTCTTGCATGGGCTCCCAGTGAATCTGATCGGTGCGGCGTGGAATTCGGTATTTCAAAACGAATGCCGTAACACCGATGCTGTTGAACCATTCGGCCAGTTCATACCCTTCTTTCTTGATAGCCAGGATGTTGTAACCACCACCTGGGCAGATCACGACCGCGGCACCGTTGGCTTTGTCAGGGTCGGGTTGGTAAACCGCCAGGGTTGGATTCTGGATGTAGGTCAATCGTTCTTCGGTTTGCTTGGCTTTCAACTGTTCGACTTGCTCTTTTGAAAACGTCGTCGATCCAACCGGTAGTTTTCCCTCCGGCCAGATTTCCAACTCGGGGCGGGCGGCGGTTTCCTGGCCGATCGCTGACTGCGGTAGGTTCAACAGAATGCCAGCGGTCAGGAACAAGAGAATGATCAAGCAGCGGTTCATGAAGGCTCCAGGTTGTGAAGTGGATGGATGGTTTTGCCAGCCACCATCGTAACATGTCGGGTTGGTCGGCAGCAGACACGAGCGTCGATGAATCGACCAGCGTTTCAATGGATGTTTAACCTCAACACCGACGACCTATTGGATCACTTTGTTCGAAGTCACCGATCGACACCAGCCTACCGCTGTCCAGCGCGAAGCGACCGGTGTGCGCGTTGGGCGATGCGAAAGGGCATTCCAATGCCACCCATCGTTCCCCACCCCAGCACACGACAGAAAGTGCCCCGCCACCTTGTCCTCCGTTTATGCGATCTCGCGAAACGATTCCCCACCCCTTTCTGGTAACATGGGTTGAAACCAACTCAACCTCCAAAGCGTTGCAAATGATGTCTGCCCCTACCCTGCCTCCCAGTATCTTTAACGATGTGCTTGGCCCCGTAATGCGTGGTCCATCAAGTTCTCATTCGGCCGCGTCGGTACGAATTGGGCGACTGGCCCGCGACTTGATCGGAGGACAGCTGGATCACGCCTTGATCGAATTTGATCCGACGGGTTCGCTGGCGACCACGCACGAGAGCCAGGGATCGGACATGGGATTGTTTGGCGGGCTGTTGGGTTGGGAAGCCGATGATCCGCGATTGCCGGACGGTCAAAAAGCGCTGCGTGACGCAGGAATCAACGTGCAGATTGAGATCCGTGACATCGGAGCTACGCATCCGAACACCTATCGGTTGACGGTGTCCGATTCAACCGCCGGGCGTTCCCATCGGCTGGAAGCCGATTCGCTGGGAGGCGGGATGATCGTCGTCAACCAGATTGATGGTCAAGCGGTCCAGCTGTTTGGTGACCACCGAGTGACCTTACTGGGTGGGGTTGGCATCGAGCAGTCAGCAAAGATTGAATCGACGGTGCCAGGCGTGGCCGGGATTCAGTCGGCGGGGGATTGGCTGGTCGTGGAAGCAGACGATTTTCTATCGCTGGAGCTATTGGCATCGTGGGGTGTCAGCGAACATCGGCAACTGGACCGAGTGCTACCGGTTCCTACGCCGCCGGAGTTAAAGCTGCCCTTTCAGAACGCCGGTGAAATGGTGCGATTGGCTGATCCAACCCAACGCAAGCTTTCGCGTTGGGCGCTGGAGTATGAGTCGGTTCGCAGTGGCTGGAGCAGTGATCGCGTGCTTGACGAAATGAAACGGATTCGAGACATCATGCGCGGTAGTGTCGATGCCGGTTTAAAAGGCACGGAATATCAGGATCGAATCCTGGGAAATCAGAGTGCTGGTTTTCGTGCGGCGCTGGAACAGGGCCGGTTGCTGGACGGTGGAATGTTGAACCGGATGGTGCTATACGTGACGGCGTTGATGGAAGCCAAGTCAGCCATGGAAGTGATCGTGGCCGCGCCGACGGCTGGATCATGCGGGACGTTCCCGGCGACCTGCCTGGCCGCAGCCGACGCGTTAGAGCTGCCGGACGACCAACTGCTGCCGGCGATGTTGTCCGGTGGTTTGATCGGAGTGTTTGTTGCCAATCGGTCCAGCTTTGCCGCCGAAGTCGGTGGTTGCCAGGCGGAAACGGGTGCCGGTTCGGCGATGGCAGCTGCCTCCTTGGTGGAGATGATGGGGGGGCATGCAGGTCAATCCTTGCAGGCGGCCAGCCTGGCGATTCAAAACGTCTTGGGGCTGGTTTGCGATCCGGTTGCCAATCGCGTCGAAGCGCCTTGTTTGGGCCGCAACGTGTCCGGTGCGGCCAATGCGCTGGTCAGTGCCAACATGGCTTTGGCTGGTTATGACGCACTGATTCCGCTGGATGAAACCCTGGACGCTCACCGCGAAATCAGTCAGTCGATGCCGCGCGAGCTGCGTTGCACGGCGCTGGGTGGGTTGTCGATCACACCCACATCCAAAGCCATCGAACAGAAACTTTGCGGAGGCGGCGGCTGCGGCAGTTGCGGCGGCTGATCAATTGGCAAGGCTTCTTCCGTGCGGCAACGCCTGCAAGGAGACAGAAGCGTCAAACCCGCAGCGCAAGTTTAGCAGTTACACACTTTTGGAAACCCGACGCGTCAGCGAGGGCTACACAAGTGCCGCCCGAGGGTGGCTTCCCCTCACTTACGTTTCGGGTTTCCATTAAATCAACAGGCCCTCATGCATCGGGTTTCCATTCCCAAGGAAAAACCACGATCGTGGAACTTCTAACAGCGCCAGCAAGTGGATCCCGCCCCTGTCGAGGTTGGCTGCTCAACGTGACCCCGCCACGCAGATGGGCGAAAAAGCGATTGGAAATTCCATGCTCGAACCTTCCATCACTCGGCGTGTCAAGCAGCAGGGTGCTGCGGCCAAATCAGAACTGGCAGAAAGCACTAAAAACGGTAAACTGTGACCCACCACTGCGCCCCTATAGCTCAACTGGATAGAGCAGCCGCCTTCTAAGCGGCAGGTTGTAGGTTCGAATCCTACTGGGGGTACTCTTTACGATTTGCAGATCAATACTGATTCAAGGGACGTAGGCATATCGCTTGCTTGGCTCAGTTCCTGTGGGGCGAGCGGAGTCCCGGGACGATCCTCTCACTCTTTACCGAAAATCTGCTGGCTCAATTGGTTTAGTTCCGTCAATGCTGGATTGCAGTGGATGCAATATTTTTTCGGAATCATGACACCCGCACCCCCCGCCAATTTGATCGCACCCCCCGCCCGCAATAGGAGCAAGTTCCGCCTAAAGCGAGGCTGTTGGTGCAAGAATTTTTTGCTTCCTTTTGAATCTTCAGCGCTTGGGCAACGTCATCGCACAATTCAACGAACCGTGAACGGCTTTTTAGGGTTGTTCCATCGTGAATGACTCTATTCACCAGTTGGTATCCAAGCGGTTGTCGTAGTAACTTGCCAGCAAAATCGAGCTAAGCACGGGTCAAGATTTGAAAAAGTTCCCGGAAGCATGAGTGCATCAGGCCGGCGGTTGTGTCTGCCAGGTCGGAGTAAAAATTCAGATAGGTTTCCATTGGGATCTGGACGTTGGCTGGGGCGTCGAATAATCCATTGGCAAGCCAGATAGGTTTTCCTCTGGCGAGGATCGGGCCTTGGTCCGCTTCCAGGTGCATTTGATGAACGGCCATTTGGATCCAAGGTGAAGCTGCTTCAGTTGCCGCATGGAATGGTTTCGGGCCAGCGGTCAAGTCGATGGGCTCGCCTGGGACGACTGGGTGCAGGTTGAATGCCTGGTGTTTTACCAGCTTCAAAATCGACGATGGTAAAATTTGCCCAAAGCACGAGGAGAGAACTCCGGCGGGCTTCAAGTTACCGATGCGATTCAGGAAATCCAGGCCCGCGATCTTTCCATCATAGACCGGTATGCCGTGTTGTTTGGCGACCGATGGAACGAGGTTTTTGACCACGTCGGTCCAGCCGTGAGACCACAGGCGACCTTTCGCGTTGCAGATGCCAAGACTGGGATTGTCCGTTACCACCAATGGAACTTCGATGTCCGGTTGGTCAATGAGAAAGTCCAGCAGGGCTTTGCCAAAAAAGTGCGAGCCAAAAACGATTATTTTCATGGTTCAGTTGCCTCCTTTTGGTTGGCGGGGCATGTAGCGCCACGGATCCGTCTTAACTGTTCACTTGCTTCAGGTGCTCCTTCGCCTGTTAGTCTTCTGACGAGTCCAGGTTCGCGGCATTTTTTTGGGAAAAGTCTTAAAAATGTCGCCGTCGACAGTTTGGGCACCAGGGCGGCAAGACACGCCTTGTTTCAACGGGCGGCACGATGGGCAGTACCGTTTCGTGATAGGCCGGAACGATCAGACTGGCTTGAGGTTTGTGTGAACCGTCGTCGCTGTGTGCAGTTATTGGTTGCTGCTGATTGACGGAGGATTCCAGTTGGCGCTGAGCCGCGATCGCTTGGGTAAGTTTTTTCTTGAAGTCAACGTCGGCAAACGCGGCTTGCCAATCTGGCTCGGGCGTTTCTTTGGTTTGAGTCACGCTCGCGGAACGTGGGTTCGAATGGAGTTTTTGAACTTGCCAGTCCGCTTTCGACGCGTCGAAAGCGGCCGAACGCGCCGCAATGATTTCCTTCAGCAGGTTGCGTTCCTTGATCAGGCGTTGGCGTTGAGACGAATCGATCGGGAGTTTGGCCAGGGACCGATCGATTTCCAAGAGCCGAATGCCATCGATTCCCATTGCTTTGGCCATTTTTACAGCGGTTTCAATAGCAGTGAAATCCGATGTTGGTTGCTGCGCGTCGGCCTGCGGCGCGGGAATTAAAACCATTGCAACGGTGAGGATTAACGAAAGGTAGAATGCAGCGTGCATGGAGTTTTCCTTTGGGAAATCGGGAGCATCCAGCCATTCATCAACCAGATTCGGTCAATTCGTTGACTGGGAAGATAAGTCGAATCGGATCTATTCGTCCGGCCCGCCGAATTCGGTCAGGATTCGGAACAGGCGATTGATGCAGTTTGGGCATTTTCCGATCGGATCGGAAGGTTTCCCATACTCATCGTTGGGCCAATCCTCGGCAGGATAGATATATTCTTCTTTGCAGATGTCGCAGATGGTCAAATCACCCGGCAACAGTTCAAAACGGATTTCGTCCAAGAGTACCTCCTTTGGGAAATAGGAAGACGTTCCTGGAATAGGTCTTATAAGTTTCGAAATCTGATCCAATTAATGCGATAAATTGCAAATTTTGCAGGAAGAACTTTCGCCGACTGGTCCGCTGTCAGCGATCAGGCCCTGATTTGACGCCCATTGCAGACGTTGCCAGAAACTGCTGCTTAACGATCCGGCCAGTAAATCCAGCCACATTTGAATCCCGGCCGACACCGTCATCGCGTTGATCGTGACGAGTGATCCGGCCCGTTGCCGGGACCACTCGGCAGGCTCACCGCGGGACCATTCGGCGGGCCCATGTTCGGGCCAATCAGCAGGATCGACGGCCTGGCGCAACTGCGCCAGTTGTGGCGGACGTGGATCGAATTGGGCAGTGTTGCCAACGCATTGAGCACAGCCCTCTCCAGGCAGGAACAACCTCGCATCGCCGGCAATCTGGTTTTGATCGGACCGGCCGACGCGCGTGACTCCCGTTCCAATATCAAGATGCACGATGGCGTGATAGTTGGCGATCTTGGCGACCGATTGCCGAGCGGAGTCATTATCGACACAGGAAACAATCAGATCGACCTGGACGGAGGCATCAAAGTTCGTTTGGGCGGCGATCCCTCGCGTTGAACAGGTCACGCAAACGTCCTCGTGAGAATCAACCAGGACTTCACCAGCGGCAATCGACTTAAATTGTCCTACGTGCTTTTCTTGGTAGAGAAAACTCGCGTCCAGGTTGCTGGATTCTACCAGGTCGGGATCGACGATCGTAAACCTTCGAACGCCGAGGTTGGCCAGTTGTCGCAATACAGCGGTTCCATTCCGCCCAGCACCCACCACCATCACGTGACTGTTGTGAACCTTGTTGATTGAGTTGCCAATGGCACCATGCAAGCGGCTCCAACGCTCGTCGGCAATGTGATGCGATCGTTGAATCGACGGCTCACCGAGCACCGGCATACCCGGGGCAATGATCCTGACGTAATTGATGGGCACAATGCCAGTTCCTGAAACATGCCAAGCCTCCCAATGACCGTGCTGGGTTTGGCTGCCGACCGTTAGCCAAAGGGCCTGCGTCACCAGGTTTTGCTCCTGCAGCAAACGCTGACCCAAGCGGGATTCGTTGATTGGCTTGTTTGAGACGAAGACAGCATTGTGACCGCCGAGACGACGTGTTGAATCCCAGCTTGCTTTCAGCTCGACCAGTTTCGTTACCTGGTAGTCTGCCCCAGTGAGACTCTCGGTACATCGAAAGGTACCGTTAAACGACAGTTCTCGATTTTCGGAATCACTGCCTGCAACCAACCGTCTTAGTTGCGCATGAGTCAGCTTTACGGAACGATTCATTAGTCCTCTTGGTACTGCTGCTTGTATTTTTTGACCAGTTCGATCAGTTCTGGGTCCGAATCGAGTTGCGAAGTGTCAGCTCGCTCAATCAAAGGTTGAATCTGATTCGAGCTAAGTGGAAGTTCGTGTCTTTTTGCGACCGTTCGTTTGTTGATGGCAATCCAATCAGATTCGTGCAATCCAATGTCCCATAAATCGCTAAATCGGTCATAAAAAACGTCGAAAACGCCGATGTCCATTTGGATCTGGCAACGTTTCATGGCCCAATAAAATGCGCTGGTGACTTCGCCAAGATGGTGCGTCAGGCTTCTTTGCAGGAAGGACGTGACGTCCTCATTCGAGGTAGATGCTAAAATTGAGTGGCAAAACAACTCTGGTTGAGGCGTGTTTTTGCGATATTCGTGTAGCTCGCACAACATTTGGGAGCGGGTGTCCAATATGTCTTGTGTCCAGGCGCGATCTGGCGGCTCATCGAGCCCAATTCCCATCGCATACTCGGTTAGCATTTTTCCGTCTTCAACATTCATCAGGTAATCAAACCAGCGATCAACTAATGAAGTGTAAAACTGATTGAATTCGCAATACCATTGATGACGTTGGACCAACGAATTTGCGGACAGGCAAAGCTTGGCCCATTCCTTCATTACAAAGTCTGACTCGTCGTATGGTTTAAAGAACGACTTGAATAAAGGTGGCTCACGTGTTGCGCTACTGGAGTAAAACGAACCGGATTGCGAAACTGTGCTTTCCGTGGCAGGGATCTCGGCGCTTTCACGGATACTGGCAAAGATACGGCTTGTCGTGTTCCCGCCCACGTTTACTTCTATGTCAAGAAGTTTTTCGTTTACCCAGGTTTTTATAAGTCCTGGGTGGATGCCCGGGTTTTGGTTCCAGGTAGAAACTGAGCGGTCCAAAGTTCCCCAATGGATTGACACCCACTGAGTCAGTCTCCCGATAAGGCCAGAGTCATGGTTGAATACGGCATGCTTGGTGCCACACCAAATTGCATGAATGCCGGTCAAATCCGGGGTCCAGTCAGTCGACGTAATCCGTTTCAGGTACTCATTTAGAAAGCTCTCAAACAGCCCCGTCGGAGTTGCTTTTTCTCTTATCATCAAGTCGCAAATCCAACCAATTTGGTGGTTGGTAAGGTTCGTTGGTTTGCCAAGGTGTTTTGCGAGACGCTCAACAGGTATTCGTTCAAACACGCCTCCACAAATAAAAGGTGGAATTTCCCAGCTCAGAGGTTTTTCCATGATGGGGCGAATGTGATTGTCCCATACATCGTCAAACTCGATATGGCCGCCGATTAGTTGGAGAAACTTAACCGTGTCGGAGTAAAAACCAACCTCGTAGGATGGATGTTCTTCATTTGCCGATTTGAGCTGACTTCCATAACCTGCTTCGGCAAGATGGATCAGGCAACGATCGAAGTACTGTTTGTCAAACATAACAAGCAGCCAGTCGAACCTGGTTTGTGCGTGAGACTTCAATCCATCGATCCATTTTGAGATGGAGTCGTTGCACTTACAGATTTTGTTTTTGGCAACTACTTCAACAATCAGATAGTCCAGGAAATTTCCAGCGTGATACGGCAGCAGGGAATCACACGCCAATGACTGTTCTGCCAGGAAGGCCACAAACTGCGTCAGTTGTTCCTTGTCACAGAGATCAGCATACAACAGCCAGGTTTGTTTCCATTTTTCATCCAGCAGGCCGTACCGAACCAAAATCTCATGGTATTCCGACTCGTTGGTTGCTTCGGCAATTACGCTTGGGAACCTCGTTTGCAGTTCCAATGCAACAAAGTACTCCGCAAAGCGTTGGTGGATGATGGAGACTTCCTCGTCCACCAAGTTGAATAGCCCAGACTTCGCAAGCTCGGTCGCCAGTTCCTTGTTCGTTACCAGGTCGCAATAGTTGCCCGCGCGAAGCTCGTTTAGCTTTTTCGTCAACAAACTTGTCGATCCGAAGGCCCATCGCGAGCCATCGAAAGTTTCAAACGCGAGTTTGGAGAGCAGTTCCTTCCAATCAAGCTCCGTCCATGCTTTCACGAGGAAGGGATTGGCATTTTTGGTTTCAAACCTATTCAGAATTACGTCGATTGCGGTGGCGAAAAGTTCTGCTTCATTGGTAAATGTTGGCTGCTGCATGCTGCGATGTTTAATGGCCCAACAGCAAATGGTGGCCAGTTGCGGATTGGTGGTGAAGCTTTTAAATCTGCCGCCGTTGAGGTAGGCAACTTGCTCCCGGTAGTCGTCAAATTCTTCACCAAACCAACCGCGGGCGAACGCTTCAAACCCATTAGCTTGTTCCTCGTGGACGAGGCACCAAGGTGGGGAAGACCTGTCGATCACCTGCAATGGATCCGAAACACGATGCAGTCCAGGAACTCCTTCCCGGCAAGTTATGATCAGACGCTGTCGATGCATCCATCTTTGGAGTGCGCTGATCAAGTCTTCCTCGCTTCGACCCGTTGCCCACTGACGATCGCCATCCGTGCTGTGCTTTCGTTCGTCCCAAGCGTCAACGATCAGCACAATCGAAGGTTGATCGCTGGCAAGTTGTTGAACCAAATGGGCCTTTAAGGTTTGTTGAAGGTCTTTGTCCGATATCTTGGAGAGGACCTGGTCGATAACGATTTGATCGATGTCTTTTTCGCTTTCAAAGAATAGCGATTCAAGCCTTTTGGCGGTGATGCGAATGGGGAACCATGGACAAGAAGGATCGGCAGCCAGATTGTGGAGTATCCGAGCTTGCGTCCGTAAGCCGGCAAAGGTCTTCCCCATCCCGGGTGCGCCGAGTAGCTTGAAGCAAGTAGTCCCGCTTGACGAAGGTGAATCGGTGGGGATTTCCGATTTCGCGCTCTTTAATAAAGTGTCGATTGCTGAGTCAAGTGGCCAGGTTTTCTGGCTAAGGTTATGGGAAGGCTCAGATTCTTCCGTACGCTTGTAATCTGCCGGCAACAGATATTGCTCAAAATTGATTTCATCCAATGCCGCTAATTTTTGCTCGAGTTCAGCATTGTCAATCAAAATCCGATCAGTCCGTTCAGGAAGGAACTCTCTGATTTCGATTGCAATGGAATGGAACACGGACTGTGCATATTTCTCGATTGCTTTGGCAAGTTGGGTGACTTTCTGATAACAGCCCTCCAATGTTGTTTCGGGGGCATAGCCGGAGTCATCAACTCCAAAGTCTTTGATTGATTGGCAAAAACGCTGGCCATCATGGTCGAGTGGTCCGTAGACAAATTTTGCCTGCTTGCGAAATTGCTCAATTGCTGGTTTCTTGACCTCAAAGCCCCCGACTGTTTTGAAGCCGAAACCATCGCGTGTTTTCTCAATCCCGCCGGTTACAAAGTCCTTGCTGGGAATCGTGGTCCCCTCCAGGTGGCTACGCAATAGCATGCCCATTCCCAGACTCGCCGAAGGGCCCCCAACGACGACCGGCAATTTGGGGCTTTCGGTTTGATCGAGAATTTTTACGGAGTAAGTAAAGACTCCTGCTTGCCTGTTCTTAGAATCACCTGCCACGGAGGTTTCGACGGCCCATTGGCGGGCGTGATCGAGGTGCTTGTGCCAGAGGTCGTCCTGATCCAACGAACTGCCGTAGAGCATCATTCCCTGAGAGACGGTGTCTGGCACCAGGGCGGGTTGCCCGTTGATTCCCGGTACGTTGGAGAAATGCTCCCATGTCTCCAGCCTGGCGAATGCGTATCGCGGTTCATTTTGCCCATCTTCCGTTTCAGATTCTTGCACCAATGGGATCAGCAGGGATCTGGTAGGGGGATTGGGCGAAGGGGCCGTTTTGTCGATTCCCGACAGGAGCCAATTCAGAGCCATCTCCACCTGCACAATCGCCGATACCAGAATGGGTTTTTCCGGTGATGATTTATTCGCACCAAGCCAATCAGCCAGCCGGTCGAGTACGATTCGAAATGGCGACTTGTCAAATTCAAACTCCGGAACGGGTGGCTGGTCCCATTTCCGACTGTCGTTCACCGACGCTTCGGTCAACAGAATCAGAGCAGCATCAACCAGTTCGCAAATTTCCTGTTTGATTGGCGCTGGATACGTGTCTGCCGACTGAGTCAATAATGCGCATTTTGCCAAGCTGAAATGCGCCACCATTCTGGCTTCAACCCGGAGAATGCTCTCCCCCGATAGGGCGCGCAGGTGGGGAATCCATTCGCTATCATCGGCAAGCAGGGTTCTTGGGCGATCTTGATCAAACGCTTCGTCGAGCAAACGAGACAATCTTGCGCGATGGGATTCGGCAGCTTCGCCCGACAAGACCCACTGGGTGAGTCGCCAAAGCGACGTTGCGCAACGGCTTTCCTCGCTGGGATAACGCTGCATCCCGAACCACGCGCTGAACAGCGTTTCTCGCTTGGCTTGCTTGGACTCCGGAAGGCTCAGTTCCAATTCAGCCAGTAGCCGTTCGATTTCGTCACTCATACCAACCATCGCGTTTCGATTCCACCAAAAACAGCATCACCACAGCGTTATGTGGTGATGCCGATGTCGAAGAACAGGAACCAGCTCCAGATTTAATCAAATCGTTGCAGTTCTCTGATTCTTTCCAGTTCACGTTGGCGCTTTCGTTCGCGTTTCTCGTTCTCTTCGAGTGCCAAGGCTGTCATCAACTTGGCCAGCTCAGGCGAAAAGCGCAGTCCAGTGCCGGTATGAACGTTCGTTTCCGGGGCACTATTTTCGACTGTCTGTCGACGAAATGCCAGTTCGTTTCTATTCATGGGTATCCTCCAGAAAAAAGGGAGGCACGGACCAGGCCATGCCTCCAATCACCGTTTCACTTTGATTACTGGAACCAAAGCTTGGTCGAAACCCATTGGCCGTCGGGTCGTTTTTGCATGCGGTTGACCTCGTTGCCGTTGGCGTCAACGACTCGACATTCGGTCCCGGTTTCATCCACCATGAACTGGTTTCCGATCTCGGAAACCGACTTCTGCAGGTATTTCTTCCGAGCCGATTCAATCTCTTTGGATCCAATCGATGGCTGATTCTCCTGGGAGAATTTCGATTTCAGCTGATCGATATCCCCAGCGAGCAGTAGAGCGAACTGCTCCGTAAACGCTGTCCGCGGATTCGTCGGTTCGGCCAGATTGCGAATTAGTCCTTCGGCAAGTTGATCCGTAATCGGTTCCGAGAGCCCAGCCAACAGGGCAAGTCGTTCCAGGTTGTCGGTTTTGGCACTGGCTTCCAGGTCGCCGAGTTCGTTTTTGACCATCTTCAACCGCACTTTTCGTGCAGTGATCTGGTATTCCAACGCCTTGATCGACAACTCGGTCGCGTTTCGACCATCCAGGTTGGGCTCTAATTTTACCGCCTGCAATAGCGTCGCGAGGCGCTGTTCGTCGACGGTTTGGCTGGATAAAAGTTGGGAATAGGTTGTTTCCAACAGCTTTTTTCGGGTGCTGTTGGCATCCAGGCGAACCGCCAGTTCAGCGATCTGACGCTGAACCGATTCAACATCCACACGATTCGTTTCGGCGGGTTGCTGGTCCAACTCATCGACCGGCGTGATGGCTGGCAGTTGCGGGACGGGGGTGGGCGAAAGAACCAGCTTGGGCTCCGACGAATCCGATTCGTTGGTCAGTCCGCTGGCTGCGGACTGCGATTCAAAAAGTTCGACCGCCTGCTGGCACGTCCAGCTCAGGCCATCGCGGGCCGTTTGGCTGACGCCAACCGCGATGACCAGAGACACAAGAATGACGATAATCGCATTTTTCATTTGCACGACTCCAAAAAGGGAAAACGAATGTTGCACGACCAATTTTTGGCCGGCAAGAACAACTTGCGTGTGCAATCCCAATCGAGTCGAAGATTAGTCGCGAATATTACAAGAAATTTTCAAAAATCAGGGGCCGATTCTGAACGGAGAGATTCGGCAACAATCACAGGAAGCAATTTTTCGGTTCTGTAGGTCCAGTCAGCTAACGCCGATGCCAATATCTTGCTTGTGGGAAAACACTCTCTGTTGTGCAGCCAGGACTGTAGTTTTGCCTTTGCCCGTCTCTTGTGTTGTGCAAGGGCGACAGGACCAGTGGTCAGCTGATACCGTTCGATGATCTGTTCGTATGAAAGATTTTCAGGCTCACTTTTGTGCTTGATCAAAACTAATTTTTCAATCGGCTTCAAGTTCTCCAGTGCTTCTAGGAGTGGCTGAGGATCGGTGTCGTCAAATAGGTTGTCAGTGCTGGAAATGGGCGTTTGTTCTTGTGCAAGAAAAACGACTTTTTTCTTGTAATTCATTCTTCTTCGCAGCTCGTCGACTGCTTTATTGTGGACAATCCTGCGTATGAAAGGTCTCGCATTGTCTGACTTGATTTCTTTTTCAGCCAAATATGCTTGGTAACAAACAAGGCAGCTCTGGTTTACAATGTTTTCAGGATCAACCGATCCCTTTCTGCGAGCCAAGTTTAATAATTCGTCGCGAAAAGACTTCTTTTCCAAGTCGGCCCAAAGCTGGTTGTAGATCGGGTCTTGGACTTGCCTATCGAACTTTTTTTTTGAAACAGTGAGCACCTTCAGGTCCAGTGGGTTGCCACAAAACTTAAAGTGATACGTTCTGCTCGTTTTGCTTTGATCGGAGCTTTTAAACTTCACCAAAGCTCCCGTTGCCTGAACCTGTTCCGTCCCATGTTCATGCAATTTATCGATAGTAAGTTCAAGCTCGCCATCCTTGAACGCGGAACCAGGAATGTCGAAATCGAGCTCAAGGCAGTTTTCTTCCATCAATTTTTCGGTCGCTTCAACGTCAAACTGGTGATCTAAGCCCGGGAGTTGTAAAGACCAGGCGATCTCGCATGCGTAGCGAGTGAACACCAGCACCTGCACGGGAGATTCAGTTAGGCCGATTACGATTTTTTCGAGCCAGTTGCTGGTTAAAGATTCGCTTTCCGAGGGTTGCTTCCAAATTAATTGGGGCTGATCGCTGGTGCTTACATCCCCTGCCGACAGTGACAATGGACTGGAGTGAAGGTTGCCCTTTTCTGGCGGCTCCGGTTTTCTCTGCAGCGGTTCACGATCGAACTCGAAGGTGAAGTCTGGATAGAAAAGCTCAATCAGCGGTTGGGTGCGAACACTGCCGAACCCGATGATCTTTTGACCGAATGGCAGGTAAGTCAGTTCAACGTCCCACTCCGGGATTGGCCCATTTTGGATGCGAGTCATCGTTACCGAAAGGTCTTTAACAGCCGGGCAGTTCAACACAATTCTGCTATCGCTTGAATCTTCCCCTCGTTCCAGTCGCAAAAAACGGCACTCCCCAAATCTTTCCACCAAAGCTTTTCGCTTGAGTTCGGCAGCGATCTCATCCAGCGACCGGTCCAATAGCCAGAAACGAGCCAGCGGTGAATCTGGGTCGGGAATCGACCGTCGCAGGTTGTGTAATAGAAACGTATTGGCGACCGTCGATAGTCGTTCAACGGGCCTCAGGATCGTTCGATCGATCGTTTGGACGGCTGCAAATTCGGCATCAAAAAGTTGCTCCAGCTCGTCCGCGCTTTCGGGCCAGCATTCAGCCAACTTGCGGATCCCAAACAACGTTGCCTGAAAGTCAAAACGTGTCTGGACCACATCGGCCGTCCGGTCGCACTCGAGAAATTCGCGCGTGCTTGGGTCCAGGTTCGCGTATTCAGGATTCGAATCTGAGAAATCTTCCCTGACCCAGTTCTGAGCCATCTGCTCCAACACAATTCGGCTGAATTCAACCCCGGCTCGAATTAGCCCGACCTCGAGCCCGAAAGCGTCAATCGCGGAATTCGCACGCGTGCGCAGCTCATCGGTGTTTTCTTCCAGTTGGGCGGCAATTCCCAGGTACTTCAGCCAATCCAATAGCGCGAAGTCGACCCTGGATGACTGCAAATCAATGCCATCCAAGTCGGCGGTTGCCTCAATAAAGTTTTCCAGTGCATTCATCGTTTAAGCTCCCGTTCGATCATGTCGAATACATTGGGATTGAATTTGGCATCTTCGCTCGCGAATCCCCAGTTAGCTGCCAAATAGAGTTCCTCGAAACACTCGCCCACGTTGCAGCGAGTTTCGGGGTAAGCAGTCATGCCTCGTCTGGGGATCGCTGGACGGTAGAAATCGGCGCCCTCTTGTCGCCATCGGTTTAATATTTTTCTGGCGGCGTTTTTTAGTGCCGTCGAGATGCGTGAGTAGTAGTTGACGGGTACATAAAACGAGACGATCTCGGCAGTCCGTTGTCGTTCGTCGATTTCGGCAACCAGCTTCAAACAGCTGTTGGTCAGCAAGATTGATTTCTTCGTTAACCCTGATTCATACTTCTTCGCCTCAAACAAAATGATGTGGCGGGAAGTATGAACCGCATCTTGAATATGTTCACGAATGACCTGGCAAACCTTGTCAACTAATTCCTCTCGGACCTGAAGACAATTTGAATGCATTTTTTCGCACACGCTGTCAATTACTTCACTGTCCAGCAACAGGAGCCAGCGGTCTCTTTCGTGTTTTGGAAGCAAATGGTCTTTCAGTTTTTTGGGAACAGTATCCGGGGCAATGAAAACTCGATACGGCACGGCTTTTTTCCCCAGCTGAATTTCGCCCAAATCAATCAAAGAATTTGCCACGTGCATCTCCTAAGTTCTTAAACCAGCCGTGACAGTTTTAGTTTTTTTCCAGGCTTCCTGCGAGCCTTTGTCGAGAAAAAACCACCCCATGGTGATTGCAATACGCATGTGGAAGAACACAAATCGTCCTGGTTGTTTTTTTCCGCCTGACTACGTCAAGTTCCCAGGTCAGATTCAAGCCGAAGACGATTTTGGCAAAGAGATCGTCGAAGCCGACTGACAAATATGCCAAAAAACTTGCAACAAAACGTAAAGTTTTTTAGTCGTGGCAACCAAGGGAAATTGGAAGCCAAATATTCGGAGCAGTGTTTTTGCTTCTTAAGCCAATGGTTGCGGTGCCAAAATATCCTAATGGGACTCACCAGCATGCTCGATTTGGTGAATCCGTTTCCCCTCGAAGCGAAAATGAAGCGTTCCCAGACGGAGTGCGTCTTCTGCATTGTGGGTGATGTGCAAGATCGTCAATTGCTCACGCTGATGGATGGTTTGCAGTAGCCCGGAAATTCGGCTCCGCGAGGTGTCATCCAATGCCGAAAGTGGCTCGTCCAGACACAGCAATCTGGGTTGAAACGACAAAGCTCGCGCCAAGGCAATGCGTTGCTGTTCCCCTCCCGATAGTCCTTCGGGGTAGCGCTTCAGCAGGTCGGAAACCTGGGTCAGTTCCGCCAACTCTTCGATCCGTCGCCGCCTGAGCCTGGGAGGGGCACCGCGAACCACCAGTCCATACTCGATTTGTTTGTCGATCCTCATCGTTGGGAACAACGCTCGGTCCTGCGGCACATAGCCAATCCCGCGTTCCGCGGGAGGAAGGTAAGTCACATTAACGTTGTCAATCTGGATCGTGCCGGATTGCACTCGCCGCAATCCACAAATCAACTCGAGAATTGTGGTTTTGCCGCAACCTGTGGGCCCCATCAGCACCGCATATTCGCCGTCAGGAATCGTCAGATTCAAACCTGAAATCTTAAAGTCACCTTGCTGCAACACAACGTCGGAAAGTTCAATCACGCAATCACTCCCCGATCTTTCCCGGTGCCAAGCATCAGGACTCGCGTGGCCACCAGAACTCCAATCGCCAACGAGACCAGAATCAGTGATGCCAAAACAGCCCCACGCAGATTGCCGAATTGAAAGTTCAGGTAAACGGTTGTCGAGAGCACTTCCGTTTTCATCCTGGCCGTGCCAGCAAAAATCAGGATCGGACCGAACTCGCCCAATGAGCGCGCCCATGCCAGAGTAAACGCCGCGACGATTCCCCGCCAAGCCTGGGGCAAGGCAACGTCCGTAAAGGCGCGAAATCGGCTGGCCCCCAGCGTGCAGGCGACTCGTTCCGGCCGTTCGTTGATCTGTTCAAACGTGTCACGCATCGTCCGGACGGCAAACGCAGCTGCGACTGAAAATTGAGCCAGGATGACCGCTGGAATCTCATACGTGATGCCACGAATTCCAGGATAGCCCAGTGCAGAAAACAAAGCGGCGGTTCGATCGTCAAACCAGCGTCCCAGCGGTGATTGAAACAAAACCAGCAAGCTGATCCCGACGACCAGGGGCGGCAACACGATCGGGATGTCAAGTAACGTATCAATCAGATATCGTGCTGAACGCAGTAGACGCGCCGCAAACGAGCCAGGTCCGAAACGGCGATCAATTGCGTCCCGCCCCAACCGGGCCAACACATAACCAGTCGGAACGGCAACCCAAATCGAAAGCAACGCCGAGACGGTGCAGGAAATCAGGCTCAATTGTATCGAGAAACGGACCCGTTGATCGCTCAGCAATTTGACGCCATCTGCCCATTCAACAAACTGAAAGTCGGCAACCAGCATCGCGACAATCAGAAACAGGTACAGTACCCCCATCGCCGACATGCCAGCCCAAAACAGCCGATTCCAATGTCGCGGCAGTTTGAGTTCGGCGAGGCTCGGGGATTCACGATCGACAGGTTCGCTGATCAAGGACTTAAATCTCCTTGCCCAAAAGTGAACCCATAGCGTTGAAAAGCGGCTCGGGATTCTGCTGCACCGGAAAGAAACCGACAAAATTTCAAAGCCGACGTCGGCACCGATGTATTGCTCAGCACGCCGATCCCAATTCCATTGTTGGATCCGTCAGCGTCATCCAATTCAGCCGCGATCACCAGCAAGTCTTCTCCGGCCGCGTTGTTGATCTGGGTGACCGTCGTGTCCCAGATGATGGCCGCATCCAGGCTGCCGGTTGTCAATGCTTGTGCCAAAATCATCACGTTTTCTGCATCCAGGCTCTTGCGAGCTTCCAGCTGCTCCAACAGCCTGTCTCGATTGGCGAGGTTGCGAGCCATTTTGCCGACCGCGGCTCGGCTGGAAGCCACTCCAAACTTGACCGACTTCCTCGCAAGTAGCGAATTCATTGAATCGAACGTCAGCGACGATCCGGATCGAACAGCGATCACCGGCTGTTGCGTTGCCAACGTAAAACGTTCGGCGATGACACCCTGCTGGTGCGCGGTAGCTAGAAGCAAATCGTCGGCCGAGAGATACAGATCGGCGCCGTTTTTCATGTCTGTTTCAACCTCGGTCGCAATTTGGCCCGCTAACTCGCCCGAGCCACCGGTTCGTACCAGTTGCACATTTGCATTGTACTTGCGGTTGTAGACCTCGATAACGTCAGCAACCGGCCGGGCAATACTCGCAGCGCAGTAAATCCTGACCAGGTCGACTTGCGCCTCATTCCGGGCAGCATCAGGCCGAATCATCAGAGCCGCCCAAATCAGGAGCCCCATCACCAGAACCGAACCTATCAAGGCCAACAACAATGCGCTGACGGATCCGGCCCGGTCCGACCGGCGCTGAGGGCAAAGAATTGCAGTTTGTTTTCCCACGTCAAACCCTTGTTGAGGTTTAGCGATTGTATCGTGGGAGAAAACACAATGGGAATCAACAAACAGGGCTCAATTCGATTTTCACCCGGTTCGGGCATCGCGAATTCGCAAAAACCTGAGCCCGGCCAAGTACAATATCCTGCAACGCCACTGGGCTGCCGGCCCTTCTAGAGCCTTGCTGCGATACCAATTCGATTTTGACGGGAACGACAATGCGAGCTATTTCAAATCCGTTTCGAGTACACGTTACCGCGATCGTGATTTTGTTTTTGTCATTGTCGGTTGCGGCCTGGGCGCAGGAAGCTTCGGACGAGGAACGAACGGAACAGCCCGATCAGACGGCCGGCCAGGCCGCAGAACAATCACTCCACCCCCGACTCGAGGCGTTCCAGGCGCATCAAGAGCTGGCAGCTAACTCTTCGTTCGCACAACAGAGTTGGCAGTCGGTCGGCCCAACCAGAATGGTCGGACGCGGTACCGACGTTGCCGTACACCCCGATCATCCAAACAAGCTGTTTTTTGCCACGGCTTCGGGTGGTGTTTGGAAATCGACGGATGATGGTCGAAACTGGAAACCAGTTTTCGAAAACTACGCAACGGCCAGTATTGGCGACATTGCGATTGCTCCCTCTGATCCCAATATCATTTGGGTAGGCACTGGCGAAGCCAATCTGTTGAGAAGTTCGATGGCTGGAGTCGGCGTCTATAAATCGACCGACGACGGAGAAACGTTTGAGTACATGGGGCTTCCTGAGTCCCATCACATTAGTCGCATCGTGATCCACCCCAAAAACCCTGACGTGGTGTACGTTGCCGTCTCGGGCCACGAATACACGGAAAACACAGAACGAGGAGTGTTTAAGACAATCGATGGCGGCAAAACCTGGAAGCAGGTGTTTTATAAAAACTCACGGACATCAGTGGTCGATCTGGTGATCGATCCCAAGCACCCGGGAACCCTTTACGCCGGCACGGCACCGCGACTTAGAAAACGGTGGAATGATCCAGTCGGCGGCGCGGAAACGGGTGTTTACAAATCGATCGACGATGGCAAGACGTGGCAACCGTTGAATGCAAATGGGTTGCCGGATCTTCTTTCTGGCGAGTATGAACGGGTCGGGATCGATTTATGTGCCAGTCAACCGGAAACGGTTTATGTGCTGTTCAATCATGACCGCCCGTCAGCCGAGGAAGTCGGTGCCAAAGTCTATCGCAGTGATGACTATGGTCAGAACTTCCGCCTGGTCGCCAACAATGAAGGAGTCCGCAGAACCCATCCCGGGTATGGTTGGTTTTTTGGTCAGATTCGTGTCGACCCGAATGATCCAGAAACGGTTTATGTGCTCGGGTTGTATGCCAGCGTAACCCGCGATGGGGGCTATACCTGGACCAACCTTCGCGGCAATCACGCCGACTACCATGGCGCCTGGATCAATCCGGATGATTCCAACCACGTGGTCATCGTCAACGATGGTGGATTGATGATCTCGCACGATCAAGTTCAGACCTATTTCAGCCCGACCAACCTGTCCATCGCCCATCTGTACAATTGCGGCGTCAGCCAGAGCGAAGGCAAGTTCTGGATTTACTCCAGCGCCCAGGATACCGGTGCCTGGCGGGGATTGGTTGATCTGTCCCGCGGACGCGATTCCATCGTGGCTCAAATCTGGGAACGAGCGACGGGGGATGAGTCTGGACGGCACGCAGTGGATCCGGAGAATCCGGACGTGGTGTATTCGGTCAGTCGGTACGGCGGTGGCCCGGCCAAAACCGATTACGGTACCAAAGTCGAAATTGAAAGACGCGGACGCACATTTCGTAGTTACAAACGCGAAGACGTGTCAGTCAAGTGGCCCAGTCAGCGTCGCCGACGTGGTTCCGATGCAGATGGCGAACAAGAGGAAACAGCCGAACCGGAAGTTAATGAAGTTGGCTTGAAGAAGACCGATCAAAAACGAGCGCAATGGGTATCTCCCCTGGTCATTTCGCCTCACAGTAGCCAGCGCATTTTCTGCGGCGCACAATTCGTATTCTGTTCCGACGATGGTGGCAACAGCTGGAAGAAGATCAGTCCCGACCTGACCAATTTCTCTCCCGCCCGACAGGGCAATATCGCGCACTCTGTCGTTTTCTCAATTTCCGAATCACCTGTTGAAAAAGGGGTGATTTACGCTGGCACCGACGATGGCAATCTGCAAGTCACGCGGGACAATGGCGCAACCTGGGTGAATGTTTCTGACGGCCTTCCGGCAGGCCTGTGCGTGGCCAGCCTGGAAGCCTGTCATTTTGAAGCGGGGACGGTGTATGCGGTGATTAACGGCAAACGTCACGACGAATTCGAATGCTACCTGTTCCGCTCGAAAGATTATGGAGCGAACTGGCAGCGAATCAGTTCCAATATTCCGGATGCCAATGCCAACGTGATCAAGCAGGATCCCGCCAACAAGGATCTGTTGTTTGTCGGGACGGACCGGGCCGTTTACGTTTCGACTGACGGAGCTGAAACCTGGCACGTACTGGGCAAGGGCCTGCCAACCGTTTACGTCCATGATCTCGCTTTGCAAACGAAAGAAGATTTCGCAGTCATTGCAACGCATGGACGCGGCTGCTACGTGTTGGACATTCGCGATTTGCGATCCAGTGCAAACGACGAACAAGTCGGCGAAACCAGCGAACAATAGCCGCCACTTTTCAGCGAACTTGAATCCAAATCGCCGTTGAATGCGGAGGCGATTTCAATACCGAGTCTGGTTGCCGGAGGGTTGCTGTAGCTCGTACTCCAGGTCGTACAACTTGCGATTGTATTTCGACCAATTGTTGCCCGAGATCCAGCCGGGGTTGGCTCGTAAACTCTCGCTCCAGGTCGCATACTTGGACGTCAACTCGGCAACTTTCTCCCTCATCGCAGTCGCCAGATTGTTCTGCTCAGAAATGTCTTTCGACAAATCGAACAGCATCGTGGGATGGTGCGGAGTCTGAATCAATTTCCAGTTTCCATCTCGAATCGCTGATCCCCGCAATGCCATTCGCCAATAGAGTGTTTGGTGAGGTGAGCCGGAAGTTTCGTCCTGCAGGAATGGTAACAAGCTAACGCCATCGTGAATCCGACGGTATTGCCGATTGCCTTGACCGATGAGTTCCGGCTCGATTTTACCGCCAGCCAACTCGACAAATGTCGGGGCTAAATCCAGCGAAATAACGGGATGTTGATAGGTTTTCCCGGGCTCAATTCCCGCCGGCCAGTGCATCAGCATCGGCACGCGCAATCCTCCCTCGAGAAACGTCCCCTTCATCCCATTCAGCGGAGCATTGATCGCTGAGCTGGCGGTCACACTGCCGCCGTTGTCGCTGAGAAACACGATCAGAGTATTGTCGAATTGGTCGGTGTCTTTCAGCCGCTGGACAATTGAGCCAATGTTCTGGTCCAAACAATGCTGCATAGCGCAGTATTTTCGGCGGCGAATCGGCGTGATGTGATTGAACCGGGCCAGGTCTTCATCCTTGGCCTGCATCGGAGTGTGCGGCGTATTGTATGACAGGAACAAAAACCACGGTTGCTGGCGATTGCGTTCGATGAAATCCATCGCCTCCAGCGAAAACCAGTCTGTCAAATAAGGTGTTCGGACTTCCTGAATGGGTTCTTCATTTCGCAGCAGCTGATTCTTCTTGATCGTCGGCCAGTACGTGTGGCTGCCGCCGAGCATCCCGAAAAAGAAGTCAAAGCCTCGAGCATTGGGGTGGTGATCTTTCAAGTGAGAACCGACATGCCATTTCCCGATGATCCCGGTTCGATAACCCAACGCTTGCAATCGCTGAGATACCAAAACCTCATCCAGCGGAATTCCAATCGTTTCCGGTTTCACATGCGAGGGTGTGGAAAGATTATGTTCGAACCCAAATCGTTGCGGGTACCGTCCGGTTAGCAAACCAGCTCGAGATGGCGCGCAGACACTCGCGGCTACGTAGGCATCGGTGAACCGGATACCATCCTTGGCCAATCGATCGAGATGGGGTGTCGCGATCTGGTGCGAGCCATAGCACCCCAAGTCGCCATAGCCCATGTCATCGGCCACGATCAGCAAAATGTTGGGCTGGTCAGCAGCGACGGAATCGAGCGTTTGAACTGCGATACAAATCGCAACCAGCCATACCAGCGACCAAAATTTTCTCAACAGCATCAACGCCTACCTTTCAGCAACAATGCAGGTCGGGCTCAGTTGCCGATCCCGATCAGCATTGGATCATGGTCCGAACTGCGGAAAGGATTGACTTCAAACAACGGTTCAGGATTGTATTCCTGGTTGTAGTCCAGAAATCGAGGTTCGTCGGCGTTAATGTGCCAGGTGGCGACACCGGTCACATCCTCCGCCAACGCCGGAGTGGCCAACGCATGATCCAGCGAACCACCTTGGCCGTAATAAATGAAGGAATAATCCTGCTGATCGCTTGACGTTGATTCGGCTTGATGAAGATCAACCAGCCCTTTGGCACGCAACGCATCGATGGGGTCTTCCTGACCGTACGCATTCAAGTCTCCGATGACCAACACCCGCGGCTGATCTCCCAAACCAGTAATGTAGTTGCAAATCGCCAACGCCTGGCCGCGTCTGGACGCGTTGTGCGCGCCTTGCCCATCCCCTTTGTCCTTGTTGGCGGGGTCGGCGTTGGATGAACCACCTTTGGATTTTAAGTGGTTGACGATCACGGTGAATGGATCCGAGATGGAATCCGCTTGAAAGGTCTGGACAATCGGAGCCCGAGCATTCTCAAAGGCCGGATCGCTAATCATCGCAACAGCTCCAACCGGAGTCACCCGATCGGATCGATAGATCAGGCCAACGCGAATGGCATTGTCGCCACCTGGCGAATCACGAAAACCTTCCGGTAACCCGCTGCCTTGATAGACTTGCTCTCCGACCGCTGCATTCAAGGCGGCGACCAGGCGTTGCTCCGCATCCAGATTGTTTTCCAGTTCCATCAATCCAATCACGTCGGCTTCCAAGGCGATGATCGCGGAGACCAGCTTGGCTTCCTGGCGTTTGAGTTCGGCCGCTGAGTCGGCACCGCGAGCTTGATTGCGGCCGTTATCGATGGTCGTGAAATAGTTGAGCACATTGAAACTGGCAACGGTGATTTTTGCTGGCCCCACATCAGGTCGCTGCGGACGTTCAGCGGGCGTCCAGGAGAGTGGTTCGGTGGGAATCAGGACAAAGTTGCCGCCCTGTTTCATCAGCGTTCCGGTCACGCCGTTGAGCGATGAACCGATCCGCACGGTCGGGTGATCCTGGCCCAGCTTCGGAAACAGCTGGGGAGGGAAAATGTTTTCTTCATCCGAACCATCGTCCAGCGTCAACGTTGCCTGATCATTGACTTTCTGAGCCGCGACGACCTGGGCGACATTGCTACCGCCTTCAAATGAGGTTGCGTTGGGGTCTTTGTCGTTGGGGTCAATGCTGTTGGTCGGAATAAAAATTCGCTGACGAGCCACTTTGATTTGACCTCGACGGACCAGATCATAAGTGTCGACGACCTCCAGTTTGCCGCTGATGGCTACTTTCTGGCCAACCAAAGATTCCCAGTCGACGGATTCCAGCGGACCTGTGATCGCACCTGAATCTTCGACAGCTGAAGGCGTTTCCTTGGTGCTCGTGGAAGTAGCTTCCGGCGTGCTGGCGGCGGGAGCTGGTGGTTTGGATTTGGGATCGCAGCCGGTGAAAACAAACAGGCTGATCGCCAGCATGACAACCAGCGTGGTACGTGGGAGGGAGGTAAGGCAGGACATCGGTAAATTGTTCTCAAAAATCATTCGAACGAAGCGGACCAGTGTCGTTGCCAGGCCGTTTTTGGTCAATGCGGTGGACGGATTGGGTGGTGCGAATGAAAAATGAAGAAACCTGAATCAACCGATCGGCTCGCGATCATTCGTCGTTAATCCACAAGAATTTGAATTCAACGTGGTCGAGGCATTTTTTCAATAGTCTGTCCTCGTCGAAAATCTGTGACGTGTTAGCCAATAGACCAATACTCAAGGGGCCAACATGAATTTGATGCACTTGCGAATTGCCATTTGTCTGACGATGCTCTGCCTGCTCTCGCCAGCGATGGCTCAGCGGACGGGCGGGCTGGCCGACCGAGCCTTTGATCGGTTGGACCGAAACCAGGATGGCAGCCTGTCCAAGGATGAATTACCAGAGCGAGTTCGGGCCCTGTTTTCCCGGGTCGACAGCGATGGTGATGGTGCGTTGACCCGCGCGGAGTTTTCCAGGACATTGCA
>CAZJEK010000021.1:0-33059 GCA_964545005.1 uncultured Pirellulaceae bacterium | reverse complement strand
GTTACCACAACCATAGTCGACGACAACGGGCCGGCGGGTTACACCGGCTTCGACACCAGGCAGCTTACGGGACAGGAAGGCACCGTCAGCGGTCGCTAATGGGTCGTTTTCCAGAAACTGTTGGTACTTGTCGCCGATTTGTGAAGATCGAATGTAGTCCCAGTTGCCTGGCGAAACGCCCTCAGGCAACTGCCAATTGGCGGGTTGGTGAGTCGATTTTGGTTTCACGGAAAGAGCCTGGATGTGATTGGT
Organism: uncultured Pirellulaceae bacterium; assembly: GCA_964545005.1. Lineage (GTDB taxonomy): Bacteria > Planctomycetota > Planctomycetia > Pirellulales > Pirellulaceae > Mariniblastus. Next base: position 32,807 of record CAZJEK010000021.1, on the reverse strand, counting down.
GCCACCTGTCGCAATTCAGTCAAATTTGTTATTTTGCTCGGCTCGCAAGGGTAACCGATAACAATCCTTTTTTGGAGATAAATGCCGTGGCAATTCGCGTTGGGATTAATGGTTTTGGCCGTATTGGCCGGTTGACGTTTCGCAGACTGATGGAACGTGGTGACGAGTTTGATGTCGTCGCCGTCAACGACTTAACTGACAACAAGACACTGGCCACCTTGCTGAAGTACGACAGCCTGCACGGCCGTTTTCCAGGCGATGTTACTTACGATGCCGAAAACCTGACGGTTAATGGGGACAAGATTCGCGTCTTCGAAGAGCGTGATCCATCCAATTTGCCGTGGGGCGATTTGAATGTCGACGTGGTGGTTGAAAGTACCGGCGTTTTCCGCGGTCGCGCCAAAGATGGTAAACCGGGCTACGATTCGCACTTGCAAGCGGGTGCCAAAAAAGTTGTGATCAGCGCGCCGGCCAAAGATTCACCTGATTTGACTTGCGTACTGGGCGTCAACGACGACCAGATCACCGACGAAATGAAGTGCATTTCCAATGCCAGCTGCACCACAAACTGTCTGGCTCCCGTCGCCAAAGTCTTGCAAGACAATTTTGGTATTGAGTCCGGGTTGATGACCACCATCCATGGTTATACCAACGACCAAAACGTGCTCGATGCCCCTCATTCGGACCTGCACCGCGCTCGGGCTGCTGCCGTGAACATTATTCCGACATCGACGGGCGCTGCCGAAGCAGTCGCGTTGGTAATTCCGGACTTGAAAGGCAAATTGACCGGAATGGCGATGCGAGTTCCTGTTCCCACCGGCAGCTGCGTTGACCTGACCGTCAATCTGGGCAAATCGACTTCGGTCGAAGAAATCAATGCTGCCATCAAAGCGGCGGCCGAAGGTCCCATGAAAGGTGTTTTGTGCTACACCGAAGATCCTCTGGTTTCCTCGGATATCGTGCACGATCCACACAGCTCGATCTTTGTCGGCGATCAAACCAAAGTGCTCGGTGGCAACCTGGCGAAAGTCATCAGCTGGTATGACAACGAGTGGGGCTACAGCTGCCGCACCGCCGATTTGATTGCCAAAATCGGCTAGTCCCTGCCACAGTTTTCTGGCCGCAGCGGCATTCGAAACCTGTCCCGCGACACACCCATGTTGCAGGGCGGGTTTTTTGCTGCGCTAATGAAACTTTCAGATTCAACTTCAGCGTGTCCTTGGCCGGTTAAGCTGGTAGTATGGAACCAACCAGACATTGACAGCATAAACAGTCGCTGCTTACCACCGTTGACGCAAATCAAATGACGCACCAATTATTCAACGTCGCCGCTTGGCTAGCCACCACACTTATCGTGCTGGCTGCCAACTCGGTCCATGCCCAACTTGAGAGTGTTTCACATCTGGTCGATCGAGCTTCTGGCACGGATCTGAATCAAGACGGCATTCCAGAAATCAATCAACTGAGCATCGTCTCGGACTGGTCGGCCGAATCGGTCGATGACGACGACAAGTTGCTGTACGTGCTTGTCGAAGATCGACTATTGAAGAATGCTGCAGACGCTGGCGACAAACAATTGGAAACAGCGCTGGCGACCTACGCTCAGTCGCTGGCTCACGACGGTTGGACCCCGGTCGTGGTCAAGGCATCACTCTACCGCGGTCCAATTCACCAAGACGGCAGAACGCTGTTGGCAGTTCGTCGATTTTTTGCAGCCACCAAAGCCAAGTTTCCAGGTTTTGGGGGCGCTGTCCTGATTGGATCTTTCCCCGAAAGCATGCTGGTCCGGCGTTGGGTCTGGAAACACAATCGACGCTCGGCAACATTCAAGGGCGTGACCTACAACCAAGGCCAGGGTCCCAAAGCGACCTTTGTCGCACTTGATCCCGAGTTGATATCTCACCGTAGCGATGTAGTGCTGTGTGATCTTGATGGCAACTGGGAAGCACTCTACCACCAGTCCCCGACGTCGATCGAATTGATCAAGTTTTTACCCAATGAAGAGATCACTCAACAGGACCAATGGCCTCGCTTTGAGCAAACGATCCAGACGGACAAATTTTCCATTCAACAGAAAACGTATGAGGACTGCTTCTTTATCGATGACGCCAAGTTGGAGATAGTTGAACGCACGACGGATTCATTGACACTCAAATGTGATTATGAAACCGCGCGCCCCGAAGTTGCTCAACGCGATCGCGAATCGATCAATCCGTTGGCTCAGCCAGAAATCATGGTTTCTCGCATCAACCCGCTTCACGTCGCGGTCGTTCAACCTGCCGAAAACCTCGACGAAAATGGAATCCCACAAGCGGTCCCCAAATCGGCTGGCTCACCCAACCAGGCCTTTGTGCGTGACCCCGACTTCGAACGCCAACTACTGGTCGACTACTTAAACCGCAACATCGCCCACCGCAATGGTCAACGGTCCCAAGAGGCCAATCGCATTGCCTGCCTGTGGACGGATTTGCAAACTCCGTCGAAAGGGTATTTTTCCAAACTGTCTGCGCAGCTGGATGGCACAACGTCGTTTCCTCGTGCTGACGCGGTGGCTTTTGCTCGCTTTGTCCAGACTCCAGCGATTATCAAAGGAGTCAGCGCTCATTCGAATCCCAGTTGTTCGGTCTTGATGAAAGGATACCAACCGGAGGAACTGGCTGCCGTGACGGGGGGAAACTACTGGTACTGGAAGCTTGATGGCGATCAGTTTGTACCTTCCTACAGTGATCGGGCAGTCCGGGACCGGGCACATTTTTCACTGCTCAAGACGCTCTGGACCAATGGCAAGCTTGATGATGTAGGAGGAAGCTTTTTCATCCACGGAGGTTGTGAGGCGATCAGCCCGGCCAATGCCGCGAAAGAACCCTATCATTCGCCGAAGTACGGCGGCCACGGGCAGATCTCTGAAAGCCTGCTGTTCTACGGCAACGGGCTGGCATTGATTGGCCGGTCCAAGGTCTTTTACGACATTCCCCGCGGATTCGATGAATCGTTTGCTGTCGATCGAGGCAGATTTGGCGATATCCTGGTCAAGTATTTTGAAATCGAGGCCGCCGACGAAAAAGTTGGCCGAGACGTCGCCGGCCGCAACCGCTGCTACTTTTGGAGCATTATTGGTGACTGGACGCTGCGGCTGAAATACCACAACGCCACGGTTCATTGAAACCGCCGGGATCTGGCATGCTAGACTAGTTTTTTTCACGGATTGACTCGACTGAGTCTTTTTCCACTTCACGACTCGCAACAGGTGTTCCATGAGTTCTGCAATCACGCTTCGTTCGTCTCTAATCGTTTGGATGGGGTTGACGGTCGTCTTGTCGACAGGTTTCAGTCTGGCCCAGGAACAGGACGAAACCGATCAAGAGAAAAACGACACGATGCATGTGCAGAATAACCGGACCGGCGAAACCGTGGAAATCGCGGAACTGGTTGAAGAGCTAGGGCGCTCGGACGTGATCTTCCTGGGCGAACAGCATGACAACGATTCGGGACACTCATTCCAGCTCGATGTTATCAAAGGGCTGGTCGAACAAGGACATCAAGTCGTTATTTCGACGGAGCAATTTGAGCGCGACGTCCAGGGTGCTGTGGATGACTATTTAAACGGTCGGATTGACGAGGCCATGTTCCTGGAGGTCTCCCGGCCTTGGGGAAATTACGCCGAACACTATCGTCCCATGATCGAGTTTGCCAAGGAAAACCAATTGCCTGTGCTGGCTGCAAACATTCCCCGCCGGGTAGCTTCGGCGATGTCACAGGGCAAGCCGATGACCGCCGCGGACCAAGCCTTTCTTCCCCGGTCGACTTCGGCACCGGAAGACGCCTACTGGGATAAATTCAATGCTACCATGCAAGGCCACATGGGCGCTACCGGCGATGAAAAGATGAAGCAGTTTTACGCTTCGCAGTGTCTCAAGGACGATGCGATGGCCGAGTCCATCACCGATTACCTGGCAAAGAATTCGCACCGAGCCAAAATCGTGGTGCACTTGTGCGGACACTTCCATTCCGACCACGGGTTAGGCACCGTTGCTCGCGTGATCCAACGCCGACCGTTGACTCGGTTTTCGGTAGTCACCATGGAACTGGCCAATGGCGAAGGTGAACCGGCGACCAGGCAGGAACTCGCGGCCCGCGCACACTTTACGTGCTGGACCGTGATGAATCCGGAAACCGATTCAGATGAAGAAGACGAGGACGAATAGTAGCAGCGGATCGCCTGTGATTGTGGCTAACGGATTGCCAACTATTATTGCTTGAACTCCGGGTTGGGTTCGCCTGGAATTTGGGCCTTGGTCTGCTGCTGCCAAGATCGCAGTTTACCAGCCAGCTCGGTCAGCTTTTCGGGATACTGGGTCGCCAGATTTTGTTTCTCACCCACATCGTCGACCAGGTTATAAAGTTCCAGTTCTCCATCTTCAAAATACTGGATCAGTTTCCAGTCACCGGAACGAATCACGCTGCATGGCGTCGTCCGCCAGCGGGGATCGCGAGCGTCTTGCATGGCTGGACTTTGTGGTCCTCCGTAGCTCTGGAGATAAGCCGGAAAATGCCAGAACAAATCGCGTGGTTGGAGAGCTTCGCCGGCCAACAGCCCCGTTAAATCAACGCCATCAATATCCTGATTTGGCAATTCCGTATTGGCGATTTTGGCAAAAGTAGGGAACAGATCCAGATTGATGACCGGCGTGTCGCAAGTAGAACCCGGCTGCACGTGACCTGGCCAACGAACGATAAACGGGACTCGAATGCCGCCTTCGTAGAACATGCCTTTGCTGCCCCGCAGCGGGTTGGCATTAGAAACCGGACCGTAGGGCCCATTGTCCGAGGTAAACACGACAACGGTATTTTCCGAAAGGTCATGGTCGTCCAGCGTCTTCAACACGTTGCCGATCGCCAGGTCCATCGATTCCGTCATGGCCGCGTACTTGGCTTCTTTCAGCGACAATTCAGGAAACTTGGTGCGATACTTTTCGGTCAGATCTTCTCTGGCCTGGATCGGGGTGTGGACTGAGTAAAGCGGCAGATACACAAAGAACGGCTCTTCCTTGTGTTTGACGATCCAAGCGGAAACGTCGTTCGCCAATCGCGCCGGCAGGTGTTCGCCGACCGGGCCGTCAGCAAGATTGGGGTTGTTGTATGGCGAGAAGTATCCGCCCTTGGGTGACCCGGTGTGGTTTCCCCCAAAGTTGGTATCGAATCCAAATTTTGTGGGATCATCGGAGACGTGCCATTTACCGGCCACACAGGTCGAATAACCTGCCGCCTGCAACATTTCTGCCAGCGACACCGGGGCCTGGGGAATGTTTCGTACTGGTTCGGGGACCAGCAACTTTCGGTTCCGAGACCTTCCCCTGGCTGCCGGTGCGACGGTCGTCATTCGGTGGCGAGGAACATACTGTCCTGAAATTAAACAGGCTCGCGAAGGTGCGCAGTTGGCTGACGCCGCGTAGCCGTGATTGAATCGCATTCCAGCTTTGGCCAGCGAATCGATCGCTGGCGTCTGATGGATTTCAGATCCGGTACATCCCAAATCGGTCCAGCCCAAGTCATCGGCCACGATCAGCACAATATTGGGCCGGCTGGGCTGTGCAATGGAACTGGCCGTACCGCACACGGTTAACAACAAGGCGACCGCGAGCGTCAGAATGTGCTTGATCATGATTGGCGATTGTTCCGGTAGCGTGTTTTAGTAAGGACTCGGCCGGTCAATCGCGTTACAGCGGTGCCAGTGCACGAGAGATTCCGTTTGAGGAAGCCAACGATATCCAAGTCGACCAAGATTGCCACATCGCAGCTGGAATTGCAACCGTCGGAATCCAGACATCGCCAAGGAATCCGAAAAGTGCCAGCCACTTTTCTGGTCGTGTTCCGAACTGCCAGCGGCTTTGGCACTAGCCACCGACATCCCACAGCATACGCTTCAATGTTCTTTTGTCCTGGGATAGCGCCCAATCGGCTGGACAAAAAATGCAGCCTATTCGCGAAAATTATTTTTACGCGACTCGTCGTTCAGGGATCGACCACCAGAGAGCATCTCGTCAATCCTGTTGATCTTGAACATCCTGTCAAACTTTCAGGTGAATCTTGGTGCGATGTCGATTCTGAGCAAGGATCCGAAAACGGGGACAAGATGGACAAGATGAACATGATCAACCAGATGAGTTTTGCAGAAAACAAGTCAATCGCGATTTCAACCACAGCGACAGCCAGTTCAGCTGGACAAAAAATGCAGCCTATTCGCGAAAACTTTTTTTACGCGACTCGTCGTTCAGGGATCGACCACCAGAGAGCATCTCGTCAATCCTGTTGATCTTGAACATCCTGTCAAACTTTCAGGTGAATCTTGGTGCGATGTCGATTCTGAGCAAGGATCCGAAAACGGGGACAAGATGGACAAGATGAACATGATCAACCAGATGAGTTTTGCAGAAAACAAGTCAATCGCGATTTCAACCACAGCGACAGCCAGTTCAGCTGAACAAAAAATGTCCGCCTTACCACGAAATCTGCATCAACCGCAACTTGCGGATCTCGATGACTGTGATTGGAACTTGGCTTTATGTGCGGCCGCAACGATGACATACTTGGCGGCAAATTGCATGATTTCTTGCTGCTGTTCTGACGAAAGCGTCTTCACCACCTTCGCCGGAGAACCAAGAACCAGTGATCCTGCCGGTATCACGGTGTCTTGCGTGACCAACGACTTGGCTCCCACGATCGACCGTTTTCCAATCACCGCGCCATCCATCACGATGGCGCCCATACCGATCAGGCATTCATCCTGTATCTCGCAAGCATGGATGATGGCGCCGTGCCCAATCGTCACATCGTTTCCTACGACCACGCCATGGTCATCCGACAAATGGACGATCGTCCCATCTTGAAGATTGCTACGGTCACCAATGGCAATCGAGTTGATGTCTCCCCGCAGTACACATCCAGGCCAAACGCTGGCCTGCTCACCGACCCTGACGTCGCCCAACAACGTCGCCTCGTTGGCCACATAGGCCGATTCTGCAATTTGAGGATTTCTCGAAAGATACTGTTTCAATCGTGCTGAGGTAGACATTGCGGCGACAAACCATTGGTCAGAAAAACGATCTCCGGACAAATTTAGACCTGGCCGGGGCCATCCACTATAATGAATCTTGTAATATTGTCGCGGCTGGCTGATACCGGTCGCAGCAAGTCGTGGACCGGCTTGCCAACCAGGTCAATGGGAAGAAACGCGTTTGCCCATGATTCGCATGCTTCTGATTCCGCTGTCATTGTTGATTGGGTGCGATTACCTTTTAGCCGATGACGACCCGATCAGCTACTCCAAAGATATTCGTCCCATTTTCGTCGCCAACTGCGTTGCGTGTCACCAAGCCGCGAAGGATGAAAGTGATTATGTGATGACCGATTTCGATCGGTTGTTGGCGGGCGGCGAATCTGGTGCCCCGGCCATTGTCCCCGGCGATCCGGACGCCAGTTATCTGGTCGAATTAATCACGCCCGTGGATGGTGAGGCCGAAATGCCGCTGACGGGAATGGCACTCTCGAACGAGGACGTCGACCTGATCCGAAAATGGATTCAACTTGGCGCAAAAAATGACTACCTCGGCAACAGTTCCAGCTATTCCAACGACAATCCACCGATTTACCGGCTCCGTCCCAATGTCACGGCATTGGATGTTTCACCCGATGGCCGCTGGCTGGCGGTCAACGGATTGCATGAGATTTTCATTGTCCCCACGGAGGCAATCGATTTACAGCAGACTTCCGTCCAGTTTGTGCCTGGGCATCGTCGACTCATTGGCCTGTCTCCTCGCATTGAGTCCCTGGCATTTTCGCCGGACGGAAAGCGGCTGGCGGCTACCGGAGGAATCCCGGGAGAACTGGGGGAAATTCAAATCTGGAACGTTGAATCGGGGGAACTGGAGATTTCAAAAATCGTCTCCAATGACACCGCCTACGGGGCCAGTTGGTCGCCTGATGGAAAATTGGTAGCCTTTGGACTGACTGATACAACGCTCCGCGCGATCGATGCCGTAACGGGTGAACAGGTCTTGTACCAGAGTGCTCACGAAGACTGGATTCGAGATACCGTGTTCTCGGTCGACGGCAGCCAACTGGTCTCGGTCGGTCGAGATATGACCTGCAAACTGAACGAAGTTTCCACCCAACGATTCATCGATAACATAACATCGATCACTCCGGGCGTATTGAAGGGTGGAATTTCCAGTGTTGTGCGTCATCCGACGCGTGACGAAATTGTGATTGGCGGCTCCGATGGCATTCCCAAAGTCTACCGGATGAACCGGATTACCAAACGCGTGATTGGAGATGACGCGAATCTCGTCCGACTTTTGCCCGCTGTCAAAGGACGGATCCAAAGTGTGGCTGTGGCTGCTGACGGCAAACGAATCGCGGCCGCCGGTAGCTTGAATGGCGCTGGTCAAGTTCAGGTGTACTCCTACGAGTTTGATCCCGCAGTTTCCGATCAATTGAAAGCCGTCCTTGCCAAACAACCGACTCAGTGGAGTCCCGAAGAACGTAGCCTGGTCGAGGCTTATAACTCGGCAGGAGTCAAAACCATTTCGACTCACGCGATTGCCGAATCAAGCGTCTACACTCTCAGCTTTGCTCCTGATCGCAACTGGATTGCCGCTGCAGGAGCGGACGGGTTGATACGATTGATCGACACGGAAACCGGGGAACGACTGGCGACCATTTCTCCGATCAAGTTAGATCCATCATCAGAATCGAGTACCGACTTTGCTCGATTGCGATTTGGTGCGCATGAATTGACGCCCCCAAACTCATCCGGCCAGATAAACGATCGAACAAAAGTCGCTCTGGAGCAAGGTACTGTCCTGAGGGTTTTTCCAGAATCAATTCGTTTTCAACAGCCGACCGAATACGTCCAGTTGGTCATCCAGGCAGTGGCCCCAGACGGCACCACCACGGATGTGACTCACGAAGCAACCTTGAATGCCGCTGGAGTGCCGATTGGGATTGTCGGGACTCTCATTCAACCGGATCAACAGGACCGCCCCGGCGAGGGAACGTTACAGGTTGAGTTTGCAGGCTTGACAGCAACCATCCCGGTATCGGTAGATCTGCCCGAAACGTCACGAGTTCCTGACTTTCGCCGAGACGTCAATCCGATCCTGACGAAGCTAGGTTGCAATGCGGGTACCTGTCACGGAAGTGCTACCGGCAAAATGGGATTCAAGCTTTCGCTGCGAGGGTACGATCCCGTATTCGACGTTCGGGCTTTTACTGATGACATGGGCGCGCGACGCACCAATCTCGCCGCGCCAGCAGAAAGCCTGATGCTGAAAAAGCCCACGGGAACCGTCCCACATGTTGGCGGTAAATTGCTCGGCAAAGATTCGAAATATTACGCAATCATCCACGACTGGATCAAAGGGGGGGCACAGCTGGATCTCAATCTTCCCAAGGTCCAGTCGGTCGAACTGTTTCCCAAAAACCCGATTCTTCCCGCTGCCGATTTTCAGCAACAGGTCAGGGTCGTGGCGACTTACAGCGACGGCTCAACCAAAGACGTCACGCGAGAGGCATTTGTTGAAATTGGCGATATCGAAATTGCAAACGTCGACGGCTCGCGCGTGACCGCGTTGCGTCGAGGGGAAACTCCACTGCTGGCACGTTTCGAAGGCGCTTTTACCGCCACGACTCTGACGGTCATGGGGGATCGATCCGGATTCAGTTGGAAACCAACGGAAACCTGGGGAAAGATCGACGAACTTGTCGCCCAAAAATGGAAAACGATGAAGATCCAGCCATCGGAGCTTTGTTCGGATGCTGAGTTTGTACGTCGTGTCTACCTGGATTTAACCGGACTGCCGCCGTCCGTTGAGGCGGTGAATGCTTTCCTGAATGACACCCGTGAAACGCGTGCCAAACGGGATGCCCTGATCGACGAATTGATCGGCAACAGTGAATTTGTTGAACACTGGTCAAATAAGTGGGCCGATCTACTGCAGGTCAATCGCAAGTACCTGGGGACCGAAGGCGCGGCCGCATTCCGCGACTGGCTGCGGAACCAGGTGAAGATCAATCGGCCGTACAATCAGTTGGCGTACGACATCCTGACTGCATCCGGTTCCAACCGTGAGAATCCGGCTGCTGCCTACTTCAAGATCCATCGCACACCAGAAGACGCGATGGAGAATACGACTCATCTGTTCCTGGCCACCCGCTTCAATTGCAACAAGTGCCATGACCATCCCTTCGAACGCTGGACTCAGGATCAATATTTTGAGACTGCTGCATTTTTTGCCCAGATCGATCGCAAGGCCGATCCGGAATCCGGAGAGCGGAAAGTCGGCGGTACAGCTGTCGAATCAGCCAAGCCCCTGTTTGAAATTATTGCCGATGTCCAGCAAGGGGAACTGACGCACGAACGGACAGGGCTGAGTGTGGATCCCGAATTTCCATTCGATTGTGATTTTGAATCGCCGGCAGACGCTTCCCGCCGCCAAAGACTGGCGGCCTGGATTACCTCAGCCGACAATCCTTACTTCGCGACCAGTTACGTAAACCGACTGTGGGGATATCTGCTGGGCACTGGGCTGATCGAGCCACTGGACGACCTTCGAGCTGGCAATCCTCCATCCAACCCGGAACTACTGGAGTTTCTTCGTCGTGAATTCGTGGCCCACGATTTTGATGTGCAGCACGTTCTGGGCTTGATCTGCAAATCCCGAACCTACCAGTTATCGATCTCAACCAACCCGTTCAATGCAGAGGACACAAGAAACTATTCGCACGCAATCGCAAGACGATTGCCTGCCGAAGTCCTGTTCGATTCGATCCATGCCGTTACAGGTAGCCAGCTGAAAATTCCTGGCGTTCCGCCAGGCACGCGAGCTGCAGCACTTCCCGACAGCGGAGTGAAACTGCCCAGCGGCTTCCTGACGACCCTGGGGAGGCCTGCTCGAGAAAGCGTCTGCGAGTGTGAGCGGGCCAATGATTTGCAACTTGGCAGCGTTCTGGCATTGGTCAGTGGCCCCGACTTGGCCAGAGCATTGTCTGATAAGTCCAATGCGATTCAGACGCTGGTGGAAACGGAAACGAATGACCGAGAGTTGGTCAATCAGCTGTACCTGCGAATTCTAAACCGTCCAGCCTCGGCACAGGAGATCGATCTTGCCGTCGCAAGTTTTGGGCAAATTCAGACCGACCACAAACGGCTGGTTGCGCTGCGAGACCAGCGTCAACAGGTCGTGACCGCTGAACGCCCCCAACGGCAGCAACAACGCGACGCAGCCCTGGCAGACGCGAAACACGACCTGCAACAATTGATCCAACAGATTGATCCGCAGTTATCAAATCGTGAAGCGGAGCGTGAACAAAAAATCGCCGCAGCCCAATCGGCCCTCGACGAGTACCGAAAATTGGCGCCATCGTTTGAAGATTGGAAGCGTCAGCAGGTTGAAAGCAGCCTTTGGCACACCTTCCTGCCTGACCACATGGAGTCGGAGGCTGGTAAAGAATTGAAACAGCTTGCTGACGAGAGTATCCTGGCAGAACAACGCGCAGGTCAGGACACCTATACGCTGTCCGGAGCGACTGGGATGACCGAGATCACCCATTTGCGACTGGAGATGTTGCCAGATGAAGACCTGAAGGGGCGAGGCCCGGGGCTGGCGGAAAACGGCAATCTCGTACTCTCTGAAATCTTCGTCGAAACGGCCGAAGGGACCGATCCCGAGAATTGGAAGCCTGCCAAGCTGGGTTCGGCCGTGGCTAACTTTGAACAACAAGGATTTCCGATTAACAACGCGATCGACGGCAAGATTGACCGCTCCGGATGGGCGATCAACGGGACCGCCGGTAAGGAAAGCTGGGCGACGTTTGAATTTGAATCGCCGATTGTGATCGGTGATGCCACCCGGCTGCGAATTCGATTGGTGCAAAAATTTGACGACCGACATCAGCTGGGACGATTTCGTATTTCCTTCTCGGAATCGCACCAATCGATTGGACTTGGAATCACTCAGACCCTGGCAGCAAAAATCGCTGCCGAGTCAACCACGCCGCTGACCAAAGCAGACCAGGAACAGCTGGCCAACGCATTTGACCGCAGTGACCCGAAGTTTACCGAGTTGGAAGCCAACGTGAAGACGGCCAGTCAGCCGCTGACGATCGCCCCGGAAATCATTGCAGCACGAGAGAAAGTTGCCCGGCTCAGCCAACCGCTGCCGGCAGACGCTGCGCTGGCCAGACTCAATCGGGACGTGGCAGCCAGTGAAACGCAACTTGCCAACCAGAGATTGACAGCCGCTCAGGACCTTGCCTGGGCATTGATTAATAGTCCTGCGTTCCTGTTCAATCGTTGACATTTCCGGACGCGACTGATCGGTCAGCGTTGCCAACGCACGGTGTTCGAAGCGTCTGATCGACCGGACCCAAGCCTCCACAGACAACCAATCCAAACCAGATTCCAGGAGTCATCCATGTTTCGAATCGTCGGCCGACCAGGCAAAGACCTTTGCGATCGCGAGTTGAGCATTAGCCGTCGGGATGTTCTCCGCGTGGGCGGAATCGGAATGATGGGATTATCTCTGGGCGGTCTGTTGAAGCTCAAAGAGGCCAATGCATCGTCGCCAGCGGCAGAAAAACGCGGCTGGAATAAGGCCAAGAGTATCATCATGGTGTACCTGCAGGGCGGGCCCAGTCATCTGGATCTTTGGGACCCCAAAGAAAATGTACCCGACAATGTGAAGTCCGTTTTCAAACCGATTTCCACGAAGATCCCGGGGATCAAATTCACTGAGAACCTGCCCAAGCTGGCTCAACTGAATGACCGTTTCACGATGATCCGGTCAATGAGCTACACTCCGAAAGGGTTGTTCAATCATACCGCGGCGATCTACCAGATGATGACTGGTTACACCACCGACAAAGTCAGTCCTTCGGGTCAGCTGGAACCGCCCTCGCCGAAAGATTTTCCCAACTTCGGTTCCCACATCGTCAATATGAAGCCGGTTGAAACCCCGATGCTGCCGTTTGTGATGCTGCCACGCCCCCTGCAGGAAAGCAACGTCGTTGGAAAAGGTGGATCGGCGGGTTTTCTGGGCAAGGCGTTCGATCCCTACACGCTGTACCCCAGCGGCGACGATCTCAACATGAAGAAGATGGAAAAGATCATTATCGATGATCTCAAGTTGCCTAAAGATGTCTTCTCCGTTCGACTTCAGCGTCGAGCGCAATTGCGAAAGCTGGTCAATCGTCAGATGCCCGAAATCGACAAGGCAGTCAAGGATTTCGAGTTGGACAAACATTATCAACAGGCCCTCGACCTGGTCGTTTCTGGACGGGCCCGTGAGGCATTTGATCTCGATGCTGAACCCGAATCGATGCGTGAAGCATACGGCCGGAATACGTTTGGAGACAGTTGTTTGCTGGCCCGTAGGCTGGTTGAAGCCGGTACCCGGGTGGTCGAGGTCATTTGGCCCAAAGTGGCCAACAGTGACAATCACAGCTGGGATCAACACGTCAATCTGTCAAAGCGAATGAAAGACCAGTCGGCACCGATGTTTGACCAGGGCATCAGCGGACTGATCACCGATCTTGATCAGCGAGGTCTGCTGGACGAGACCTTGCTGGTGATTGTCGGCGAATTTGGGCGCAGTCCGCAACGCGGTGTCAGCACGTCAGGAAATCAGAATTCCAATGACGGACGCGATCACTGGCCGTACTGCTATACAGGAATCGTTGCCGGAGCAGGAATGAAACGCGGGTATGTTCACGGCAAGTCGGATGAAACAGCATCTGCCCCAATCGATGATCCGGTGCACCCCGCAGAATTACTGGCAACAATCTACCATTCGTTCGGGATCGATCCGGAAACGATGGTCTTGAACCATCTGAACCAACCCCGAGAACTGGTCAAAGCCCATGCGGTATCCAAGCTGTTCGCGTAAGCCGCGGACGAGCCGATGCTGATTCCGGTTCCGAATTCGTTTATTATCGTTTTCGGCGTCGTATCACCACGAAGGTCGATGCCAATCCGAATAACGTCAGGCCGGAAGGTTCAGGAACACCGGATAGCACGTTGACGGTTACCTTGTCTGCCGTGGCTCCGCTGCCCCAGGAAGCTTCGTAGGTGCCAACATTCAACTGGAGGGAATCGAGCGTCTGATTATTGAAAGTCATTTGTGCTGACAACAAATCGCCGCTCACATAATCAACTGGCGTAAATATGAAATTACCGGCTATCCCAAAACCAGTTCCCGTACCGACGTCAGGATACTTGTATGGATCACCACCTGGAAACGGCCCAAACGCCGGTAAGCTGGTGCCGGTGAATGAATATACATCCCTTGCATTCGTCACATCATCTTGAAAATTAACTTCCCCATCAGGTGCAGAAATTCGAGCAAAAACTGGAGACTCATACTGAAAGATGAGTGCGGTCGTATTGATGGTTCCTGAGCCATCAACTTGCACATTGTCACCATCTTCATAGATATTGATGACAATTTCGCCGTGTGCCAGTTGCAGATGAAAGCCAAGAATCAAGACCAACATCGCGGCCGAATTTCGAATTGGAGAGATCATTGTTGTAGCTCTGTGCTGAGTTCGAACCAAATGGAAGTGCCAATTTCGTCAAGACCCACGCCTGGTCAAGCGTCCAGACTCGACCTTGAATCTTACCGGTCAACTTAGTTGGCAATGCAAACGCCAGCAAGCGTAAATCAATTGAACGTTGAGAATTGTCAGCCTTGCATTGGATGCGAGCATTCGTATTGGTCGTTGGCAGATTTTATTGACGCGTTTGAGCGCAATGAGTGTGCGATTTACAGCGCGCACCGTGAACAGAACCGCACATATTGATCCCCGAGCCCGTTGGTCGGGTAGAGCGTCGGCAGGTTGGCCGATTCTGTTTTCGTGGCGGTCTGGTTCAGTGTGTTTCAGTTGATCCGCGTATCAAGACTTGGCCAGATTAGTTTGAGTTGCCACGAAACAAGACGCTGCGAATTGCATCTTGCTGGCAAAGATAAGCCAAAGCGTTGGGCTAGCCACTCGCGAGGCTTTTCTTGACAGTCGAACCGGCGAAATAGAATCCTGCCAGCACCGAGTTCACCAGACTGATTGCCTGCAAGGATTTTGCGTTGGTGGGGCGCTCGGGAAGATGGGACTGCGCACGAAAAAACCGAGATCGTTTCCGACCTCGGCTTTAATAATCTTAAAAAGCACACCCGGTAGGATTCGAACCTACAACCCTCGGTTCCGAAGACCGATGCTCTATCCAATTGAGCCACGGGTGCGTATTCATGAAGATACGATTTTTCCCAATCCAATCAACTCCATTGAGCCTGTTTTTGGATTTTTTTGGGCGATTGTGGTATCCGCCAATCGTCCCGAGGCGGCCTCACGGAACCAACTGACCGTAAAACCAGCCTAATTGCGAATCTTTCTGATCCGTTTGGGGCCACCTACGATAAGAACCATTTTTCGCCAACTGGTTCGCGTTCTTTTTGCCGTGGTGCCGGTAATCTCTGTCCAAGATACCGCATTTTGCCAATCAATTTGCCTGCGCCCGCAAAATCAATCGCTCATCCGCGTCTTTGATTGTGGTATACTTGACTGATTGGTCGCGATCAACTTTCCAACCATTGAGACGTCGTCGTAATGATGCAAGTCGGCCCTCAATTGGCGATGCGTGAACGGCCACATCGATAAAGCCTCAGTCCCAGGTCCCTTCAAGGCAACTTTGATGACCAACATTACACTTCGCGTGTTAGACGGGACGGATCGAGGAAAAGTCTTCGACAGCATCGAATTGCCGGTCACGATCGGCAGGGAAGAAGGCAATACCATCCAGCTGAACGATGAACGAATCAGCCGATTTCATTTGCGAATCCAGCAGGATCACGACGATCTGGTGCTGACCGATCTGGAAAGCACCAACGGTTCGAAGGTCAATAATGAAGACGTCCAGTTGCGGATCTTGCGACATGGAGACCTGATTTCGATTGGCCGCAGCACGTTGCTGTTTGGCACCCGTCAGGAAATCAACGAGCGGCTGGACAGCAAAAGCGGAACTGGCAACCGGTCTGCTGAAGCCAACGCGGATTCAGCTGCTGAACACGTGGCTGTTGAGCAGGATTGGCAGCGGGATCCCAAATTGTTGATGCCCAATCAGCCGCCCAAACTTCCTGATCGCCTGTCGCCCGGTCAAGCAGCTCAGCTTTGCGAGGTCCTCGAGTATCTGCACGATCATATTCGTCGCGTCGTCAGCGAAGCCCAGGTCGATCGCCCCAACAAGCAGGTCACGTTGACGAACGACAAATGGCAGCGAGTGCTCGATGCCCATTCTCGAATCGCAGAATACCTCCGCCGAGTCAGCGAGCCAGAATGACTCTGCAAGCCGGGTATCCAGTTTCGGCCCGGCATGAGCCGTCTTGGAAAGGCATCGCTTAATGCGAGAACGATTTTCTGTCGCCCTTTCACTTCCAGCCCGCTCCAAAAAAAAACACCCGGCTTGAATAGCCGGGTGTTTTACTCGATTTTGCTATTGACGCCTTCGTTACTCGACTTCAACCCAGCGACTGGATGTTCGCACAGGTTGATGACGTGGAGTTTGAACCATTCGCTGGGCACTGGCCAGACGCATTGGCGAATAATTCCAGGCTTGGCGGTTGGCTCCCGTATCTCGAGACGCAGTATGACCGTCAAATTGAACCGGCGTCGGAATTGTTGCTGGCTGATTTTGGTTGACTTGCTGATAAACCGGCGTCGGTGCCGCTACGTTGTAGCTAACGGTTGGACGCTGCTGGTTTTGCTGGTAGTAAACCGGTCGTTGTGATGTTTGCGGGTTGACCACGCTTCTCGGAACTCCATCCAGCGTCGGGCTTTGATCCGCTGGAGTCGGCGATCCGCCTGGGTAGTTCGAAGGATAGCTGGTCGAGGGTTGTTCGTAATACGTCTGCGTGCTGGCCGGGGGAACAACCATCGACCCGGTGGCCGAAGGTGAAAAGTTGGCCGCGGGAACGCCAACGCCAGTTTCGCAGGTTGAGCAACCAGCAGTGGCAGGAATGCCACAATTTCCTGTCGCACAGTTTCCGGTGGCACAGTCATTGGTGATCGTGGTTACCGGCACCTTGTAGGTTTCCTGACGATACACGGGGCGATAGGTTGTATAGGGCACTCGCTGGCATTGATAGGTATAGGTCGTGCAAGGTTTCATGCAGGTTACGGTGCAACCGGTGCAGGGATCCGAGTTCGTTACCGGACGGTACTGCGTTACCGGAACTCGTTTGTAGACGGTTCGGTAAGCCGTTTGCGGCACGTAGTTGACGACGGTTCGCGAACAAGTCTGCTGGCAGGTTTTCATACACTGGCCAGGCTGCAGGTTGTATGGGTTGGCCGCGACGGTACCGGCAGTGTACTGGGGGACATACTGCTGAGTCGCACAATTACGCCCCGTCAGGTTTCGCCACCAACGTCGTAATGGACCGTCAGCTTGGGCTTCATTAGGCAATTGGGCGAACAAGGTCGCAATAACCATTGCCGACAAGATGATTTTTTTTGTTGAGAACATGAGTTTTCTCCTGGTGACGAGCTTTCCGTTTCGTCACGGTGGATTCAAATAATCGATCTCCGGTGCGACTGGGCGCACTGGATCTCCTGCCACGTTGGGGATGTGGCACGACATAAGGTAGGACAGAGTTAGCGACAGGAAAGAAAAAAACTCGGTCCCGGCCTGTAATTTTTTTGCTGGTCGTCGGGTCGTAACGGACAGCGAAAATAGTCAATTTCGCTGACTTTAATCCGACTTGAGCAAGTGCCAGAGATTTGCCCATTCCGTCTTGAACCTGTAACGGTTATACCGATCAGTCGACTTGGCGTCGCAGCTTCCAGCTGGAAATGGGTGGCGACAGTTCATTCGCGTCCTGGTTCAAAAGAAATGCACTCGGCAGCAGAAAAAGCAAAAGCTTCCAGCCGCGAATTGGAGAACCACGGAAATCAGCGTCTTGCTGACAAGCCCAATTCTAGGATCATGTCAGACTGGGGCAAGGAAAAACTGGTCGCCCTGTCCAGTCCTCCTTCGAACCCACTGGCGATTGCTCTAGAATTACCGCTTGGACGGAGTTAGCCCAGCCAGGGCTAGCACCAGACAGTTGGTAGATTTCCCCGCACCAACCACTCGATTCACTCCGAAGTTAACAATCCATGTTCATCGTATTCGAAGGCGTTGACGGCGCCGGCAAATCGACTCAGCTCACCCAGTTGGTCAATTGGCTGAAGTCCCGTGATCACCAGGTTGTTGCTTGCAAAGATCCGGGCAGCACGCGGTTGGGCGAGCAAATCCGGTCAATCCTGCTGGGCAAACACGAGACACCCATTTCGATGCGTGCCGAAATGATGTTGTTTACGACAGCACGTTCACAACTGGTTGATGAAATTGTTCGGCCGGCGTTGGAGTCCGGCAAAACGGTCGTGTTGGATCGCTACCTGTTTTCCACCATCGTTTATCAGGGCTACGCCGGCGAATTGGATACCGAATCCATTCGCAAGGTAAACCACGTGGCAACGGGCGGATTGATGCCGGACCTGGCGTTCTTTCTCGACCTCCCTGTGGAAGTCGCTTTGACTCGAATCGGTGACTCTCCCGACCGCATGGAATCGCGGGGCGCGGCATACCTGCAAAAAGTTCGTGACGGATTCATTCACGAATCAGAACGCTGGCCAACGGGAATCGAATTGATTGACGCCAACCGTTCTCAGGATGAAGTGTTTGAGGAAATTCGCGCCCTGACCGAAAAAGCGTTGCCGTGACATTTACCTTTACAAGCCGCAAGGAATGTCGTTTCGAGGGAAGGCTCAGGTTCATTTAAACAATTTTTTTCGAAAGCCCCGAACAGCATGAAGGAAAACCGCAGAGTCCATTGAGAGCGATCGCGCGAAAACTCAATGACCTCTGCGACTCTGCGGTAAGTCAATCCGTTTTAGCTTTTCACCAAGAGATTCTTGAATTGGATGCTGCCAAGGACTCTTTCACTCCGGTGACTAACCAACCCCACATCTCAGGCTTGACCACCGAGATGCTGCTGCAACACGGCCGATGTCGATTTTGCCATCGCCGACGCATCTCGTGTCGCATACACGGCGTCGCGACCTTGGCGGGCCAGCGATCCACGCAACTGGTGGTCGTTCAGCACCTGCAACAAGCTCATCGCCAGTTGCTCAGCATCCCCTGGCCGAACCAGCAACCCACCGCCGGTCGACTCGATCAGATCCCGAAACGCCCCATGGTCCGGTTGGACCACCGGCACACCAGCAGCCAATGACTCGAGAACGTACAGCCCTTTCGGCTCCTGAAACTCAGTCGGAACCGACAGCACATCGACCGATCGCAGGAAGTCCAACTTCTCGGTCCGCTCGATCGAACCAAGATACTCAAAGTCCGATTCCCAACCAGCGTCGACCAAACGCTGAAACTGCTCGTCGGCGTAGCCCTGATTACCTGGCCCCAGCCAACCGGCAATCCGCAGCTGAATGTGATCGGTTCCCGGCTGCTGCTTTAAATGCAGAAACGCATCGACCAATCGGTGGAGTCCTTTTTCGGGAGCCAACCGAGCGAGGTAACCGATGACTTGCCGTTGACCGTTGGCAACCGCAACATGCTGGCGATCGGCAAACGAGTCAAAGTCGTGCAACTCAATCCCCAGCGGCGTGACATGAAACTTGTCTGCCGGAATCGAGAAATAGTCGCCCATGTATTCCTTGAAAAACTCGGACTGCACAATAAAACCGTCAACGTGATTGGCGATTTCCTTGATGCGATCGATACACTTGGCACGAAACGGCTCCTGCAAGCTATCCAGAAAAACGTCGTCTCCTTGCAGGGTAACCAGAATTGGCAGATCGTGTTCTTCCTTGATCGATTCAATACAGCCACCGATCAGAATATTGGAAAACAGGACCAGCCCCGGGTTGACTGAATTCAACCACTTACACATTTGCTTGACTTCTTTTCGCTGGTTCCCGTGCTTCCCTTTCAGCATCGACAGCGTCAGCTGGCCCAGCATTTTGGGATCCGTTTCCATCGCCCGAGCGGTGACTTTGCGGATCAGCCAGGGAGAATCCAGGAACCGATCAAGAAAGGCCGGCACATGCCGCAGCAATGGCACCTTCTGCTGGAGGTAAACGTTGACGCCGCCAAATAACACGTGGTCGACGCTGACGTCCTGTTCGTCAGTTCGAATCGGCGTGTAAGTTGGAAACAGCTGAATATCCCATCCGGCGTCACGTAGCGCATGGGTGAGTGCATTGTCGTGCATGCAGCTGCCGCAAAACATGCCGCCGGCACCAGCGGTCAAGTAAATGATTTTGGAAGTCGGGACGGTCATCTGCTGCCAGGAGATTCAGTTTATTTCGACGTGCCGCCGCATGGCAACGATGGGTTGCAGGACCGAGTTTTCTAACTGACCAGGATCGCGTTACAGGACGACTGGCAGGCGGCAATAATCTTACCGCAAGCCGCATCGGCTTCTTCACCGGTCAGCGTCGATTCTGCCGAACGCAGGACAACCGTCATCAAAATCCGCTTTTTGCCCTCGCCATCTTTTTTCGGATCGCGAAACGTTTCACGGTACGTGACCGACTCCAGCAATGGCCCACCTGCGCTTCTGGCGACGCTGGCCAACTCGGACCAGCGAACGGCGTCGTCAACGATAAAGTTGAAGTCTCGATTGATCTCTGGAAACAGACTGACGGTTTCGTATTGAGGAATCGACACCAGCAGTTCTTCCAGCTTGGCCAGATCCAGCTCTGCCACGGTCGCTGCCGAGCGCAGTCCAAACTTTTTAGCGGCAGACTGGGAAACTTCACCCAGCCAGCCTAATGTCTGGCCGTCCAACTTCAACTCACAGGAACGCGACAGATCCAACAATTCAAAATGGCACTCCTGAGCGTCCAAACGAGTGCCGCTGCAAACTTCGTCAACCAGCGTTTCCAGGATCCCTTTCACGGTGAAAAAATCGCCAGGGCTGACCAACCCCAGCTTCTTGGGCTGATCGGGAAGCTCCTGTTCGCCGCGAGTTAAATACACATGTGCGGTTTCAAATAACGCCGCGTCATGATTATCTCGGTATTCATTGATTCGCCGGGCCTCCAGCAAACTGGGTACCAGGCTACGGCGGAGTAAATTCACGGCCCCGATGTTTTGCGAATAACTTTCCAACACACCCAGCATCGGTTGGCTGGTCATCATCGGAGCCGCATCCGTCCACGGTGAAAAAGCCTCCGACCAGACTTCAGGAACCAGGCTGGGTGTCATCGCCTCGTCAAAACCGGCTGCGGTTAACACTTGGCGAACTTTATCCAGCAACCGATCTGACTGCGGACGGTAGGAAGCCGCCATCGGGACGTTGGCGTTGTCGGGTACTTTGTCAAAACCGTAAACCCGACCGACTTCTTCGACCAGATCAGCTTCTCGGGTCAGATCTTTGCGCCACGACGGGGGAACCGCGGTCACTGCCTGGTCGTCGGCCTGTTTAATTTCCAGCCCCAATCGTTCCAGGCAGTCCTTGGCAAATTCAGCTGGAATCTCAATTCCCAACAGCCGCTGCAACTGCGGAAGACGCAGCGTTACCGGGGCTGGAGTTTCAGGAGCTTGACCAACGTCAATGAAACCGTCCAGTACCTCACCTCCCGCCAGTTCCTGGATGAGTTGAGCAGCACGGCGACTGGCCCAATCAATCATCGCTGAATCGATGTTTCGTTCGAACCGGAAGGACGAAGGGCTGTGCAATTTCAATTGTCGGGCTGCACTGCGTACCGCCAATTGGTCAAAGTACGCCGCTTCCAACAAAATATCAGTCGTTGATTCGGAAACCTCGGAATCGGCACCACCCATGACGCCGCCCAGGCAGACCGCGTCCTCGGCATCGGCGATCACACACATGCCAGGCGCAAGCTGGTAGGTCTTGTGATCGATCGCGACGAATTTCTCTTCGTCTTTCGCGCTGCGAACGATGATCTGTCCACCTTTGATTTTGGCGAAGTCGAACGCGTGCAATGGTTGGCCGCATTCCATCATCACATAGTTGGTCACGTCGACGACATTGTTGACGACACCAATTCCCAACGCCGTTAATCGATCCTGCAACCATTGAGGACTGGGACCGATCTTGACGCCTCGGATCAATCGGGCGGTATAGCGATAACAGGTTTCGGGCGATTCGATCGAAATCTGGCAGTGGTTTTCAATCGAGTCCTGTCCCACCTTCAATGGGATCTCGGGCAATTTCAGTTCGCGTTCATACAGCACTGCAATCTCGCGGGCAACGCCGATGTGTCCCAGGCAATCGGGGCGATTACTGGTTACCTCCAGATCAATCGCCTGGTCACCAGCGACAGGTTCGGTGCCTTCGTGATTGAGACCAGACATCGTCAATCGATCCACGAGCTCATCGTGAGTCATGTCCAGTTCAACGTAGTCTTTAAGCCAGTTCCAGGAAACGATCATCAGCGAATCCAGTTTTTACAAAAGGACGGGGCAACGCCGTGCCCACGGTGTGCGTTAATTCGAAAGCGTGCTTGTCGCGACTAAAACTGACGCAAAAAGCGAACGTCGTTGGTAAACAAATAGCGAATGTCGGTGATCTGATGGCGGATCATGCACAATCGCTCAATCCCCAACCCAAAGGCAAATCCGCTGTACGACTCAGGATCGTAGCCGACCGCTTGCAGAACGTTGGGATCGACCACGCCAGCCCCACCAAATTCGACCCACTTGCCGTCCCAATAGTAGTCCGCTTCAACACTTGGTTCGGTGAATGGGAAGAAGGACGGACGAATCCGAATCGGAACTTCATCGCCCAGGTAATTGGACGCGAACAGCTTGAGCACGGTTTTCAAGTCGGCCAGGGTGACGTGTTGATCAACCATCAAGCCTTCCATCTGATGAAACATCGGATAGTGCGACCAATCCGCGACATCAGGACGATAAACTCGGCCCAGCGAAACGATGCGAACCGGAGGCTGAGTCTGTTCCATCACCCGAATCTGAACGGTACTGGTCTGCGACCGCATCAGCAACGGATTCTTGTTGGCAAATATATCGGCTGCCTGTTTACCGGCCACGGACAAATAGAAGTTGTCTAACGGGTCCCGGGCCGGATGCGAACGAGGAATGTTCAGCGATTCGAAGTTGTGCAAGTCGTCTTCGATTTCCGGCCCTTCGGCAGGGGTGAAACCCAACCTGCCCATGATGTCTTTCAACTCGTTGATCGTTTGCGTAATCGGATGCAGCTTCCCCAACCGCATGGAAACGCCGGGCAGCGTCGGGTCGAATTGCGGATCACGTTGCTGATCGCCTGACCCGCCCAACAATCGGTCCTTGGCTTCATCGAAGGCCGATTGGATGGCCTGCTTGACGGCATTCAACTTCATCCCGGCTTCTTTTTTGCTTTCCTTGGGAACCGATCCCATATTCTTCTGCAACGCCTTCAGCCGCCCCTGCTTGGCGCCCAGGAATTCGATCCGGACGGCGTCCAGGGCGTCAGCATCGCTGGCCTGGGAAAACGAATCAGTTGCTTCCCGAGCGAGGTCATCAAGTTGTTGCACGAACGTATCGATGGACATGATTGAAAGCTGTCAGTTGAGCAATGGGGAGGATGGAAACAAAAACAGGAAGACACCCTGGCCGGTTGCCTTCCTGTTAGTTGAAATCAAATTGGTCGAACCCGTATGATCGGTCAATCCGATCAGGCAGCCAGCGTTTCCTTGACGGTCTCGACGATCGTGTCAAAACCGGTGGGATCGCTGATCGCGATTTCGGACAGCGATTTGCGGTCCAGTTCGATATTGGCTTTTTTCAAACCGTGCATGAATTCGCTGTAACGCATGCCGCGCATCCGGCAGGCAGCACTGATACGGGTGATCCACAAACGGCGGAACTCACGCTTACGGACGCGACGGTCGCGGAATGCGAACACGCCAGAACGGATCAAGGTTTCCTTGACGGTACGAATCATGTTGCGACGACCACCGCGGTAACCCTTGGCTCGTTTGAATAGTCGTCGTTTGGCTTTGGCGCGAGCGGCGCCTTTGGTAGTACGCATGAAAAATCCTGAGGTTGTGCCAGCCAGGCCTCAATCGATAATTGATGTTAGGCGCCCGACAGAGCTGAAATTGGAAACGGATGAATCCGTCGTCTCGATCCGTTAGTAGCTGTATTTACCCAGCGCCTTTTTGATCGAATCGACCATGCACTCATCCAGATAAGCGTTGCCGCCACGCAAGTTGCGGGTCCGCTTGGCACTCATTCGCACGTTGCGGTGCGATTTACCCGAAGCGCGGTGCTTGACTTTGCCGGTGGCGGTCAAGCGAAATCGCTTCTTGGTGGCCTTGTGAGTTTTCATCTTATTGGACATTAAAATCACCTGAATCGGTCAATTTTCAGTGTTCAGTGAATCGCGAATTGTAGGCAAAAGCCCCCAGAACTTGAAGGGCTGATTTGCCAGAACCGCAAAAAACCGATGTTTTGAGGGTATTCTCAGCCCTATCGGTATTTTGCGAGCGAAAAATGAGCCAAAAAAACGCCCGGATGCCCAGGAAGGACGTCATTGGCCGTTCAATTCACTTGATGTCATCCATCGCTAATCGGTGTCGCCCGAGATCTCCCAAACCCGAATGCCACGCTTTGCACCCGTATTTTCAAAGCTACCGGCAAGCAAACTGGAATCCGGCGAAAACACCAGAGAACATACAATCGGCGGGCCTTCGATTTGAGTCTGCATTCGAGGTTTGCTAGTCGCCAGGTCCCAAACGATAATCCGGCCGTCATGGCCTCCAGAAGCAAGAAATTTGCCGTTGGGCGAAAATGCCAGCGAATAGACAGCGCTACTTAAGAAAATATCCCCCTTGGTGTGCGACTTGAGTTCACACTTCAGTTCACCTCGCGAGGCATCGAATAGGCGAACCATGTTGTCATTCGAAGTTCCTGTCGCAAGCCATCGACTGTCGTGACTGAAAGTGAATGAAAACGGTTTGTGCTCGTGTTTCAATTTCGTGCGAATACCTCTTTGATCGACGTCCCAAATATCGATGTCGCGATCATCTTGCACAGCAACCAACTTGCCATCAGGTGAAATCGCACATTTATAAACCTCAGTTTTCAGCGGCACCGTTGAGTCGTCTTCGTCCGAGTCGACATCCCCGTAGTAGATGGAAGGTGGCTCGGAAAACACCAGAGCGAAACGCTTTCCTTGGTCAATATACCTAGCGGCCACGAGTTGACCGTTCTGTTTCAAGGTTCGCCGCCGAAGTCCATCGGTTCGATTCCAGAACCACAATTCGCCCGTCTTCCGTATCGCGATTAACATGGATTCTTGATTCCCGGCCTGATCGATAATCTGACGAGAATCCCCGAATCGATTGAATTGAGGAGAACCATCCTCCTCGCCATTCCGCACGTTCCAGGCATCAAGTCGGTCAGTCCAGAGTCTTGAGCAATCGGCCGAAAACCGTAGTCCGCCGGGAAACGAATTGGCGACAGAGTCCACGGTCATGATCGGTCGCGGAAGTTGGGCAACTGCTTTCTCTTCTTGCGCAGGAGCACGCGTGCTGAAGAGAATTGAAATGGCAACGGCACAAAGAATGCGGAAAACAATCATTGTCCTGGGTGTCCTTGGTTAGTCGTGCAAGCTCGGCAATAAGCGCCTGGCGTCGCGGTCATGATAGAATTCGTGAATCGTCGAGGCGATGATTTCCAGTGGGTCCTGGAATTCCGCATCGCGAAATTCGATTCTATCGCCGATTCGCGCGGTCATGCCGTCGCCTTGAAAGGTGGGATAAGCAATCGTTGCATCTATGACCAGTGAACGCATCATTGGCAAACCGACCACCTCGATACTGCGGAACATTTCCCAGGGAATCCAGCCAATTTGTTTCTTGAACCCCTGCAACGACAAAATCAACCATGCGACACGCACCAGGTTTGGAATCAGCGGCGTGCCATCCAAGCTCGAAGCCCCGATGACATTGATCTCTACCCCTTCCTCGCAAATTCGCAGTAAAGGTTTACGGCGGGCGACAACGTTGAACCAGCTTAGCAGCGCGATTAGAAACATGGGAACAGCCATGATGGATAATGCAACACCACCGTCTGTTCCCGGTTTTCCATCAGCTCGCTGGATGATTTCAAACAGGAAAAGTGGACCAAGTATTGCGCAAAACAACGCAAACAGTGTAAACACGATTGCCCCAACATAGAGATACCATGACTTGGCGTAGAAGACAGACTTGGCGTTGGACAAAGTCCCAATCACGAGATGCCTCACGGACGGTGTTTAGGTTGCGACAATCCAGCTTGTTGAAAACCAGCGTTCTTCGATGCTGCTGATTAGCACAGCTTAGCGGTGCACTATCACCATTCCTACTCATTAATCAAAAACCAATACGTCGACGGCTGGCTTGCCGCTGCGGGCCTCTGGAACAGGCTATGTTTGGGCCTCGTCTCGAACTTTCAAAATGATGCCTGCTCGGCAACCTCGCTGATGAACTAACAGGAACTGATCTGGGCTAACGCGATGTCAAATAGCTATAGGTCGTCCCCAGATCTTCGCCGTGCCCGACCAATCGCGAAATCCCGAAACTTTTCCCAGACGCTCCAGCGGCCCTGTCTGTCCAGGTTCAGATCGAGAAACTCTGCCCCCCGGCACATCTCGTGAGCAGACCAACCTTTTGGAGAACAAAGGGTCCGGAGTGTTGGAATTGGGTTTTGGTCACCGCGGACTTCCAATAAAAAATATTGCACCGGACCGTTCTGATCGAAACCGTACATTTCAAACGACACCCCGTCAGCCTCGTAGTGCGCTTTCAGCTTTGGCCGAGAAGCTGAGGCGATGCTCTCAGCATCCCACTCTTTCCACGAGTCACTTCCACTGCGTTTCATGATTTCAATCAATGGTGGTTCGGTCACCCATTGGGTTTTTGGCAGCACCGAAGAAATGTACGCGCGGACCTCTTCGAGCGTACCCAGCGGCAAATGTCGATCACGATTTGAATCAGCAACGAATCGAGGAGGCTCGCCGTCGTAATTGACGATTGTTAGTTCCCAGGGCATGCCTGCACCATCAGATCAAATCTTGTGATTGCAACATAGCGAGTCCGTTTACCCCTGCGGGTTACGACATGGATCTCACCTGCGTCGTTCTCCTCGTCTCCAGGTGCCAGTCGAACTGAATATAGGCAAGTATCACTGGCAATTCCATTATGGTCAGAGCACGACCGACGATGTGACAATTTAATATTCGATTTTTCCGATCCAGAGCGTAAGTGTGAGACGAACTGAGAAGCCACCTTTCGCAAGCAGAACTGAGAAGCCACCTTTCGCAAAAATTCGACCCGCAAAAGTTCGTCCGGCAGTGGATAGCATACCTGCCTCTGAAAAGTCGCGTGAGAAGCGAAAAGTCGCGTGAGAAGCCACCTTAAGCAAAAGACAGCTAGCAGTGGTTGGTAAGCGTTCGTCTTTTTGTACACTTAGGCTCACCTGTTCATCATCGGTTTGCAGTTTGGCGAGCTGAAACGCTGGTGGATCTTTAAGTCTAACTTTGGCAACACGGAGTGCCGGGGAGTTATTACTGGCAATTCCATTATGGTCGGAGCATCATTCTGTGGGGTGTCCGATGGCCTTTTTGATCAACGCGGTGGATAGAAAAAGTCCCAGCAACAAAGGCCCGGTGTGTACCATCAGTTTAATG
The DNA here is from genome assembly GCA_964545005.1 of uncultured Pirellulaceae bacterium. Taxonomy (GTDB): domain Bacteria; phylum Planctomycetota; class Planctomycetia; order Pirellulales; family Pirellulaceae; genus Mariniblastus. Next base: position 5,070 of record CAZJEK010000021.1, on the reverse strand, counting down.
AACCCTGCGGGGCCATCGGAGACTGACTCTGCGACCATTGGCAGGATAAATGAGAATAACGTTGCCGCTGCCCAGATGGCGGCATTTGCGGCTATTAGCTTCGTTTTCGCGGATGGTGTCATTGTGTACTTTCATGAGAGAGTAATTGCTGAAGGTGGCCACAGAACATCTAAAATCACCCGGTCGCGACGAGAGATTTCAATTGTCAAAACGCCCGGCTTCGCGACTCGTGTGCATTGGAACGCCCGAGATGGGCGTGTACTTGTGGGGTGCCGCTGGCGAATCGCCAGCCAGTCTCCTGAACAATTTCAGAACTCTTAGAGAGACAGGATACCAAATGCAAGTCTTAAGAGCAAAAGTTCGAGGCGAGGGCGACTGCGGAAGAGCGACCGACCGTGGAGAGGGAGCTTGTGATCGTATGCGTAAACGCCAGGTTTGATATTCGCCACCCGTATGCGGTCTCGTCAAAGCTGCCAAACGCACTGAGAGCGACAAGCACTGAGAAGCGACAAGCACTGAGAAGCCACCTTTCGCAAAAGTTCATCCGGCAGTGGTTGCATATTTGCGTCGGTCCGTACGCTTGCCCTTATCCGCCGGTCATCCCGCCTCAAGTCTTGCCAATCGGTTCCCAAGCAGTCATCTCAATCCTTGAACAGTCTGCCGAGTAACGTTGACTTTTCCAGCAACGATTTGACTTGCCAATCTCTCGACCAGCGGAGCGATTACGGAGAAATGGTCATGGCCATCTATCTTGAAGAACTTAATCTTGGGATTGGAATTCTCTGCCGCCATGATCTCGATGGCGCCGTCCCAGTTCCCATCCTCACCTTCTAATACATACATGGGGCTCGCGACACAATGCATCCAGTAGATCGGGGAGCGAAGTCGCATTTCTGCTTCGTTGTTCGGATCGCAGTACACATACTCCCCACCGTATTGTTCTGCCGCCGCGACAGGGCCCAGTGAAAATATCGCACGGTATCGATCGGAGCAGGCTCCGACCAACATCGCCAAAGTGCCTCCGGTGCTATGACCGCCTAAGTAAATTTGATCAGGGTCAACATAGGGCAATTTGGCCAGATGGTCTGTCGCGGCAAGAATATCGTCAACCTCGCCATAAAATCCTTCACGCCGCCCGGGATTATCGTTTCCGCCGCGCTGGGACGGAAACATCACGACGATGCCTGCCTTGCGAAAAGCGCTGACTGACTGATCGTTGCTGCGGTCTCGCGCCGACCAAACATCTCCGATCGTATTATTGTCTCCACCTGTGATCCAAACGATCGCCGGGTGTCGCTGACCATCACGCGGATCAGCTGTGAGGTACGCCGCTAAGCGACCCGCGGGAGACTGATAGCGAATCAATTCAAATTCCTTGCCAGGCGGAGTATCCGGTGCTCCGTATGATTCGCCAGATTTCACAATTTTTGTCGTGAAGCCCTGTCGCGCTTCGAGCAACGTCTGCGGTTGCCCACCCGAAGACGTGTTTGGCGACGAAGCTCCCGTCGAAGAGGAAGCTGGACGACCGGCGCTATCGCAGCCCAGGAAGATGACAATCGCAACTGAGCAGATAAGTTTTTGCATTGAGCTGTGAGTAGAAAGCGGCAAAACATTTTTCAACAAGCTTTTCGTTGAAAAATTTTTCATGCCTGGATTGTTTCCCGTCCAAGATATCGACTTCTTGTTCGCGGGTCAACTTTTGCCGTGGGGAGCGGAAACCACCGTTCGTGGGCTTTTGTGGGTTGTGGCAAGCTGTGGGTTGCGGGAAGCGGCGGTTGCGGGAAGCGTTTTCGTGGGAAGCCGTTTTCGTGGGAAGCCACCTTTCGCAAAAAATCTGCTAGCGGTGGTTGGCAGCCGATCACCTTTTTGTACACTTGCTCTCATCTGTTCATCATCGGCTTGCAGCTTGGCCAGCTGAACCGTTGACAGATCGTTAATTATAATTTTGGCAACACGGAGTGCCGGGGAGCTGTCGCTATTTCTGAAATAGACTGGCTTCCAACTTAACCCCGTTCTCGATCCCAAGATCGGCTTGAGGCGGACAGGCACAGGAGGTGGGTCATGCCCAAGCCTCGTCGCGACGATATTACTCCCGGAACAATCCAGATTTTACACGTGTTTTGCCGGCTGGTTCGGCGTTGTTTTCTGATGGGCACGGATTCCTTGACAGGGATCAATTTCGACCATCGACGAGAGTGGTTGCTGGATCGGATCAAGCTGTTGGCTCGCGTCTACTGTATCGACGTGAGCACCATTGCGATCATGCACAACCACTTTCACCTGCAGGTCAGAACGCGGCCCGATCTGGTCAAAACGCTGACTGACGAACAGGTGGTTCGGCGGTTGCTGCTGCTGGAATACAACCGCTACTTTTTCCCTGACGGCCGGGACCGCAAGACATTGACGAAAGAACTCAATCAGCGACTCAATGACCCCGAGCGAATGAAACAGGATCGCGAACGGTTGTCGAACATCAGTAAATACATGCAAAGTCTAAACCAGCATCTGGCGAAACGGGCGAATCGAGAATCCAATCAGCGAGGCACGTTTTTCGAAAAACGGTTTGGCCACGAATTGCTGGAAGACGAACGTGCGATATTAGCCAACGCGTTATACATCGACAGCAATCCAATCCGCGCTGAACTCGCCAATACTCCCGAAGAGTCAGAATATACTGGCGCATACGAGCGAATCAACGATCTTCGACAGCAATTGGTTGGCGTACCGAACGCTGATCGAATCGAACACGATCAGCCGTTGCCGATTGCGGCCGAGGCAGGCTCGCCATCGAATCCGGATGGCGAATCGGTTGAGTCACTTGTCTTAAGCGGCGGCGGTATGGATCCCCAAGCGGTTCATAAATGGGAACGGTCGCGAATGAGAGACAGCGGTTTCTTGTGTCCGTTAGAGATTGATGAACGCAGCGATCCGATTGGTCCGGACCTGGATCCAAGTGGCCTGCGTCCCAGCCGCAAGGGGATGTTGTCGATGTCATTGTTGGACTATTTGTCATTGCTTGATTTCACCGGTCGGCAGTTACGGTCTGATAAACCCGGCGCAATCCCCAGTCATCTACCTCCAATCTTGGCTCGATTGGGAGTGAAGCTGGACGGCTTGATCCATTCAGTCCGCGGGATGTTTGCCAAGCACAACGAATATTTCGAGGCGACTGAGAGATGCGGGCGTCCCGATGGCTGCCTTTCTGGTGATGCTCAGTTTGCTTGAAGATGAACGGAAGGCCTAGAGTCTGGATAGGTCTATCCGGCGCTGCTGCTGCCAGGCAAAGATCGGCCTTGGTTTCGATGAAATGAAAGTTGCCGACGGCTATCGCATGCGCCGATGTCACTTCGGCAGCAAATGATAGCGGCTGTTCAGTTCGATCTTCGCCACCAACGCACTGGAGCTAATCCAATTTTTGCGAAAGGTGGCTTGTCGCTTCGCTTGGCGAAAGGTGGCTTGTCGCTTCGCTTGGCTTCTCGCTTCGCTTGCGAAAGGTGGCTTCTCGCTTTGTCGCTTTGTCGCTTTGCTGCTTGCTTCTCGCTTTGCCTTCGCTTTGCTTCATCCGACGCTGTTCAGTCAACGCGGCATTGCAGCTCTTGCACCGCCAATTATGAGCGGCACAAGAAAAAGAACAATCGGGTGTTTCGTTCTAAATTCTTTCGAAGCCATATCGCCGAGTGTCATATAGTTCGTGCCGGGCGGTCGTTCACGGTACAGTTTGTTGGTGTAATATCCCGATCCGACAAAGTACGAAAAGCAAAAGAACAAGAATGAGTAAACAAAAAATGAAGTCACTCGCGATCGCAACGTTCGCCGCACTGAAACGACTGCATGCGGCTTGCCATCGGCCTCCGGGGGTTCGCACGGATTTGGATTCTTGTTCGGCATTCAATCATATTTGAGTCGGATAACGGCCAAGGTAACCCGGCGGCGGCCCGGTGACGTTGATTTCGGATTCCGCCCGATTCGCCGCATGGCTCGTCGCATCGTCGCGTCAATCCCAAAACCATCCTACCACACGATGTGGATCACGCGAAAGAACGATGAATACCGCCGCACAGGTTGCGGTGTATGTCAGCAAGGATGCGATACGAAGAACGAGGGAGGATTGTGTGTTGAGCCGTGCGAACGGAAACAATATCGAAACCACGAATCCGAGTGGAACTGCAATAGGCGCACAAATATGAAGGATCGCAGTCACCCAGCTCAATACCGTTATGGCAAGTCCATCCGGATACTCGCGATAAGGAATTGGGGGACGCCCGAGTTGAAGGGTTGCAAGTCCCCAGGTTGCATACAACGAGGTCAACACAATCAGTGGGTAAAGCAACACGATTGCCACGATTGACGAACCGATCCGACGACGCGGCGATATGCCGCGCTCAATACGGGGCGGGTTATATGGGTTCGTGTTCACGCAGTGTGCAATCTCTGTCGACGAACGTCCAAAATCACCCAGTGCGACGAAAGATTTCCCATTGTCAAAACGCCCGACTTCGCGACTCGGTTGCATCGTTTGGGTACGCCGGTCACGGCGATTAACTTGTGGGGTGGAAGTCCCCTGTATGAATTCGAAGGTCTTAAGGAAGAAAGTATACCAACTTTGACTCCGATCGACAAAATACTAGGCGAGGGCAACTGCGGTAACGGAAGCACTCCTGCTTCTGGAGCGATCCACCGGGGGGAGGAAGCCTGCGAAGGTGCCGGTATTCTGATAGAGAATCGCCGTCAGCCACCTTCTCGTCAAAGCTGCGAGGCTGCGAACAGAAACCCGATACAAGGAGGCGAGTGAGCCCATCATCACGAAGCCGTCTTCGAATATCCGCATTGGTAAATCGGGAGCTTGTGCAGTGAAAGTTAATCGTCTTATCCCGGGATCTCTGGATAGCGTACCTGAGAGTAGGGCTTGCCCAAAAGTCAGGGCGAAGACGCGCAAGCGACTTCGTGCTCTCCAGAAGTCAGCCGAGGTCATAGTACTGATCCGTCACACACCACTGACGACAGAAAGGACCGAACTTTGAAGAACAGGGAGCAGTTATCGCTGAACTTGGAAGGCACGCCACCGACAGG
>CAZJEK010000020.1:0-33533 GCA_964545005.1 uncultured Pirellulaceae bacterium | reverse complement strand
TGACATTGTGTGACCTTTCAAGCAGACAGGTTTACGGGAGTTGGAGAATGAGCTGATTCGGCTAGGACCCGAAGCTCATAAACCAGCAGCGGTACCAACCAGCTGAGCCAGACGGACCATTGATAGACGACCAGGTAGTCGAAACCGACCACCGTGTTGAGGCCAATTACCATTCGCAACAGCAACGGCGACAGCAGCAACAGGAAACTACGAGTCGCCCAACGCCGATGAGGAACGTACAAGCGCTGTCGTGCTCGGACTGCCGCCATCACGACCGTCGATCCGGTTGTCGTGGCCAGCGCGACCAGCGCCCAGCTCGAAACCGGGCCGCCGATTGCTTTGGTCGCCATCACTATTCCGCTGGGCAGGACGCCCAACAAGACCGCCACACCCAACGTTCGCCCGGCATGCCGATGCCATCGCATGTTGCTCGACCGTTGACCACTGAACATCAACCAGGTCGATAACAGCAGGGCGATCGGACTGGCAATGAGGTGGATATAAAACGCGACCGGATACCAACCGGAAAAGATTGCTTGACGTCCGAGAAAGAAGCTCGACTGTGAGAAATCAACCGGAAAATACCACCGGTATTCCAGCAGGATCCCGCTCAGACTGCGAATAAAGATGGCTACCACGGACCATCGCAGCAGCACGAATGGCCAACTCGAATTGGCAACCACCGAACGATCGTGTCCGCCCCAATCAGGCGTCAGCGGCCGGTCGGGTGACAAGGTCCATTCGTTGCTCGGGCTGTTCTCATTCACAACCTGATTATACGGTCTGGCGCTGCTTGCCTTTTTCGATCGTTAAAAACTGGTCGGTCTGCACGGAATTCAGGACGACCAGCAACGCCAGGACACAAGACAGTTGGTAAAAAAAAATACGGCAACGAAACCAACAGGTCTCGTTGCCGTGATGAAAGTCTACAACGTTGAAAGCTGTTTACTGGTTGGGAACTTGATATCCGTTGTATCCGTAAGGATTAGTCCCGGTTCCATTGTTGTTGTAGTTGTTATAGCTGCCGTCGCTGGGATAGAACGTTCGCTCGTAGAAATTATCGACCTTGTCGATGCTTCGACGCAGCGAGGTTCCCAGTTCGCGGAAGAAGTAGCCATCACCAAAGCCGCTCCGTGTTCCCTGGCAGTGCATTTGCCATTGCTCAAACGTCAACCCACGAGATCGACACAGGCTTTTCAAGTAAGCCGCTTGGCAATCCGCACAGCCACCGGGTTGGTTGTTACAGGTTGGACAGCCCCACTGGTTAGCATCGGGACGTTTTGGTCGTGGCGCCAGCAGGTTTCGCTTGTAGGCTGCTTCGTCGGCATAGTGATTCAAAAACCCAATGGTTTCTGACGAGACCAGGGTAAAGTCAATCAGGTCGCTGGCATTCGCATTTCCGTCGAGATCGACACTCATGGCCTGATCGCCAACTCGAATGCCAATCAAGCCAACGCCATCGTTACCGACAGCCAGAACTCCGAAAGTACCGTCTGGGACGCCCATGAACTCAAACACACCATAGTTGTCAGCTGTCGTTGAAGCAACCACATTGTCATTTTCCAACAGCAGAACTTTTGTGGTTCGCACGTCGACCGGACGTCCATTGATAGAGTTGACCTGGTGCACTCGCCCCACCAGACGGCCGTCTTCGGTTCGATTAACGGTATGACTGGTCAACGAGGTTGCTGGACGGCTGGGGGGAAGATTGTTGTACAACCCGACCACGCCGTAAAGCTGATTGGGATCGTCGCGGCCTTCATCCGATTGGTAGCGACCGTAGACTCGGAACGTAACACCCTTGGCGTAATACCGAATCCAGTCGGTATTGATCGTGGTCGAATTCTGAAACGCCATCGGGGTGACGTGGTTGATCGCGCTGCCGAATGACTCAGGATTGTGTTCTAGAATGTTCAAGCCAAAACAGAAGAATCCGCGGGGTCCCCAACCGATCAGCGAATAGGCGCCTTGGCGGACATTCGTGAAATCGAACTGACCATCTTCATCAACGACAGTCTGCTTGACTCGGCGACCTTTGTTCAGCAGAAAAATGTTCATCCCCTGGACTTCGGCATTCTCAGTCGCCAGGACCTGACCGGTGAAGCGGCCGTTAGGATTGACCATGATCCAGTTACCACGCAACTGGTCGCCCACATATTTTTCTTCGGCATCGGGTTTCGCGATGGCTCCGCCCCAGCCAGCAAACTTGGCATTGACGATCACGGTCTGACCCGGACCAGGATCTGCCAACCCTTGCGTGGGATCAGCGGCACCCGGCAGAAACCGGTTGCCGCCGGGGCGAATTTGATTCGCAGGTGTCCCGGGAAGCGATCCGTCTTGCGGGAACGCACCTGGCAACTCCTGCCCACCCTGATCATCGGCAGGTTGTGGCAAAGAACCGAACGGCTGCTGGGCGTTGACAAAGGCTGTCACACTGAAGCAGACCAGCATGACGGTGAACAACATTGAGGTTTTAGACTGTCTCATGATTCTTCTTCTGTTTAACGCCGTTGGTACGGGGCACAACTGGCCGTCCGGATTCCGCACATGACACGTTCTCTGGTCTGATCGGTTTCTCGCCTTCCAGTTGAAAACAAGTTTGACGCCAGCCGGTACAACCGGAATCCAGAGCGTCAACACTGCCGAAAGTATCTCTGATAACCTTCGGGTAAACCTTGATGGTTGCAACGATTGCAACTGCCAGCAAACCCGCGAATCGGATTGCGGTCTCCACCAGAATCGGTAAAGTCAATGATGCTGTGATACCGTTGCGTCTGGGCTGATTTGGCAGTGCCGGCGCAATTCTGCCCCATCGTACTTCAAGCTCCCTGGAGTTCAAAAATGTTCGACTTTGCCAACCTTGTGAAATCTCGTCAGTTGACGGCGATTTGCGGTCTTTCAAAGCTACTAACGTTAGTCGCGGTTACGACGGTGGGGCTTGCCACCTTCAACTCCCCGCTTCTGGCTCAGGAATCGTTGCAGGAATGCAAGGAACAATGGGCCAAGTGCGATGAAAAACTGCTGAAGCTGGAGAGTGCGATTTCGGAAACCGCCGAACCCTCCGAGGAGTTGGCAGCGGAATACAAGGCAGCCGTCGCCGAAGCCAAACGCCTGGTCGAGCAAATGGAGACCGCGGCCAAAGCCGACCTCGATGCCGACCGCACCTCGGTCGAAGCCACCCGAACCCTATTGGGCATCATGCTGGATGCAGCCTCCAAGGACCAGGATCGCAAGGTCCTGCAATTGGGTGACTTTCTGATCCAGAAAGGCGTCAACCCGAAGTATTTCGAGATTGCTGCCAAGTCAGAACGATTGTCGATTTCGCAAAAAGAAATTTTCGACGAATTGCTCATACGCCATGCCGAAGCAATGGCCGATGACTTGCCCCGAGCCAAACTGGAAACCAGCAAAGGCGATATCGTGATTGAGCTGTTTGAAAACCAGGCACCCGGCACGGTCGGAAACTTTATCGCGCTGGCCGAGCGAGGTTATTTCGATGGCGTTCTGTTTCACCGGGTCATGGAAGGTTTCATGGCCCAGACCGGCGGCATTCGTGAAGTCGACGGCAAGGAAACAGGACAAGAGGGGCCCGGCTATAAGATTAAAGATGAATGCAAGACTCCGGAAGCTCGCCTGCACTTCACTGACAGTCTCAGCATGGCGAACCTGGGCATTCCCAATACGGGAGGGAGCCAGTTCTTCATCACGTTCCAGCGAACCGATTTTCTGGACAAAAAGCATACGGTGTTTGGACGCGTGATCGAGGGTTTCGATGTGCTGGAAAACATCGAACGAACCCATACAAGCAACCAATTCGGTCAGGATCAACCGATCGAAGGCGTTAAGAAAGACCAGTTGACCAAGGTCACGATTTTACGAAAACGAGACCACGTGTACGCCCCGGACAAAGTCGAAGTCGAAAAACCGGATTCGACCGACGAAGACGAGTCCGGACCCGACCTGAACCCGCCTGGCGACGGCAATTAATGATTAGATGATGGATAGCTGTTAGCGAACCATCAATCAAAACCGCAGAGGCGCAGGGAACGGTGAGCTCCATAAATTTGAAGGGAACTTCGCGCGTCTTCAGCGAACTCTGCGTCTCTGCGGTTAATTAGTCGCTTACTTGGTAATCTTCAACGGAATCCGCCCGCCGGCAGCATCACGGCAATCGAGATCCAGATGCTCGGGGAACACCGATTCGCTCCCCAGTACCTGAATGTCGACCGAACCTTTACCTTCCAATTCAGCCAGTTCGCGGCGCTTCTGATTATTCAGGTAAGCCGAGACGGTCTGATGGACCCGAACGGTGATACTGGCAATACCTTTCTTTTCGGTGGCCAGCATCAGCATCCTGAGCACATCCAACGCCATGCTTTCTTCGGTTTTGACACTTCCACGACCACTGCAGCAAGGACATTCTTGATACAAGGATCGTTTGAGCCCTGGCTTGATCCGCTGACGAGTCATCTCGATCAACCCAAATGGGCTGATTCTCAAAATTTTGGTTCGAGCCCGGTCACGTTTCATCGAATCGCGTAAGGTTCGTTCGACTTGTCGTCGGTGTTTGTCGCGACGCATGTCGATGAAGTCATTCACGATGACGCCACCGAGGTCGCGCAACCGCAGCTGTCGTGAAATCTCCTTGGCTGCGGCCATGTTCAACCGGAAAGCAGACTCTTCGGCTGAATCATCGGTGCGAAAGTTGCCGCTGTTAACGTCGATCGCGACCAACGCTTCCGTCTGGTCGATAACGATTGATCCACCCTCGGGCAAGGGTACCTCACGAGCATGAATTTTGGCGATTTCCTGTTCCACGTTGTACTTGTGAAACAGCGGATCCTTGCCGTTGTACAGTCGCAGTTTTTTGGCATGCCGGGGCATGACCAGGTTGAGGAAATCTTCGGCCCGTTGATAGGCTTCTTCCGAATCAATCATGACCGTATCAATATCGCTGGAAAGAATGTCGCGAATGGTGCGGATCACCATATCGCTTTCTTCGTAAATATCGCACGGACCACTTTGCGTCTGGACTCGTTTGGAGATGGCCTTCCACAGTCGCAACAGGTACGCCAGGTCACGTGACAGTTCATTGCGAGAGCGTCCGGCACCGGCGGTTCGTACGATAAAGCCCAACCCTTTGGGAGGCTTGAGGTCCCGCAGGTAATCTTTCAAACGACGACGTTCGTCTTCGTCTTCAATTTTCCGGGACACGCCAATTCGGCCCAAAGCGGGCATCAGCACCAGGTAGCGCCCGGGAATACTGATGTAGGTCGACAATGTCGGGCCCTTGTTGCCAATACCTTCCTTGATGACCTGTACCAGGACCTCATCACCGCGTTGAAAAATCTCCTGGATCGGCGGTTTGACTCGCGGCCGAAACCCACCATGCGATGGGCCACGATTGCGACGACCACTCGCGGCCGCTTCTTCGCGCTCTTTCCGCATCATTTCTTCGGGGTCGTATCCGCCTTGCCGAAAGTAGCTGGGCTCGACATCACTGATGTGCAGGAAACCGTTGCGGCCGACGCCAAAATCGACAAAGGCCGCTTGAATACTGGGCTCGAGATTGACAATCTTGCCTTTGTAAACGTTACCAACAAAGTTTTCCTGACTTTCTCGTTCTACATACAGCTCTTCCAGCTGTCCGTCTTCAATGATCGCAATCCGATTTTCTTCGATTTGCGACGCATTGATCAACATGGTCTTTTTCATAGTGTTTTTGTTTGTGTTGGCACCCGGGTAAGCGAATTGCCGCCGAGTGGGATGAATTGGTTGGTATCCAACAACCGGACGATCTTTGCGGCGCAGTCTCGGTCGAGGTCTCGGCATACCTGGAGTTCCAGTGCCATCGACGCCGGTTCGGTAGCGCGGCAGTTAATCGTGTTGTGTGATTCCGGTGTTGGCCAGAAATGTATCTTGGGGCGCTCTTGTTGTCCGAGCCGCTATGGCGGACACCAACGATCGGCGCGAATCCGCATCCTAACGAAGGTAGCCGTAACCGAGGCCGGCCGGAAGAATCTTGCGAATGCAGAAAAGAGAGAGAGTCAGTTCGATGTTGTTTGAGCGCACGCAGGTTGGCAACGGCTGGAAAGCGATTTTCCAGACATCGACCAATGGCCATGGATGGGATCGGCCAATTCAACATCGAAGCTGCGTCCTTAAAAAACGCAATTCGAATCAACTTTGCCTTTGACAGTCTGGCCAAAAAAGTTCTGACCAAGCACGTCGACTACCCCGGCGGATCACCCGACGGTGCGGTGGCGGGAAACCCGGATGCCAGCAGGCCTTCCAGAGTTTCGATCGCCGAATCTGCGTCGTCTCCGGTGGCTTCCACGGTGATCTGTGAGCCCTGAGTTGCCCCCAGGGTCAGAATGGAAAGCACACTTTTGCCATCGACGCGGGTGTCATCTTTGATCAATTCGATTTGACTATCAAACCGTGACGCAGTCTCCGCAAACAAATAGGCAGGCCGCATGTGCAAGCCTTGCGGATTGTTAATGGTGACCACTGTCGATCGAAATTGATCGGACATAGGCAATTGACCGTATGAAGCAAGTTGAATCGCGTTGCAAACTGAATCAGGAAACAAACTGGTTATCGTCTGCTTCCTCAAGAATCTGCTGAATATCGGCAGCCGACTTGGACTGCTTGAGGAATCGGCAGAACGTTTCATCCTGCAGTTGTTTGGAGATATTCTCCAACGCCTGCAAGTGCTCGTTGGGCTGTTCCGGGGGAGAAATCAGCATGAAAAACAGCTGAACTTTTTCTCCGTCGAGACTTTGGAAATCAACACCTTCGGCGCTAACCCCCACGGTGCCCACAGGCTGGGGAACACTGGAATGCTTGGTATGCGGCACCGCGATGCCGCGACCAATTCCGGTGCTTCCCAATTCTTCGCGTTTCAGAATTGCTTCGACGATGGAGTCTTTATCTCCACCGTCCAGTTGTCCTGAATCAACCAGGCTTTGTACCAATTCACGAATGACACCCTCTTTGTCAGTGGATGCCAATTCGGATTTGATTGCCTCGGTTTTTACGAAATCAGAAAACTTCATAAAAATGGTTCCTTTGTTGTTTCTGGCTCGCCGGTCTCGAACCGAAACCCAACTGGATCACCTACTCGGTCGTGGTTTCCTGGGTCTTGTGATCGCGGCTGCGTTTGCCAATCAGTTTTTCTTTGTGTTTTTTCAGTTGTTGTTCGATTTTCGAAATCGTGCTGTCAAGAGCAACGATCACGTTGGTGCCAGTGGCGGAAGCAAAGAAATCCTTGGTCTCTTCTGCCGAGACAATGATCTCCACCTTTGGATTTCCTGAGTGTTCCAGGTCAACCAGAATTTGGATACCGGTGGTACGGTCAAAAAACTTGGGTAACTTGGCGGCCTTCGCTTTCATCTGTTCCTGAATCGAGTCGCTCAGTTCACCATGCCTTGCGGTTACATTGATTTCCACCGTTGTCCTCCCTTTAGACTGTAATTCAACGAGGTCGAGAGAATTCACCCACCGCCACTGACGCACTTATTGTACTGCCGCGGTATACCGGGGACAAATCCAAATAGCTGGGGATTAGGCAAGGTTTTCGCTCACTACCACGGCAATCCCGCGACTTACGAGCCAAAACCGCTGCCTCAGTCAGACAGGCCATCTCCCAACTTGGAAATGTAGCACATTATCGCAGGGGAAAACTGCCCCCGACCGGCCATTGAACGCTTTTTCCAGCTTCCCCCGGGCCCCAGTTCGGTTATCCGGCGAAATCCGGAGAGTCAGCGTTGCTTCAATTCCGGTGGAAAGATTGCCGGTACCTGGGCCTTATCGACCGCCGCATTGAATTTTTTCAAATCCTGATTGACCAACTTGCGGTATTTCGCCAGCTGCTGATCAATCTGTTTGATCAACATGTCCCGGACCTCAATCGACTGCCGCGTCGGCGGGTTATCGCCACTGGCGACAACACCAACCAGGCCACTTAATCGATTGTTCAACCGGATCGGAAAATTCAACGGATCCTGAGGACTCTCGTTATTGGTCTGGTAGAGCTTGGTTTCAATTTCGGTCAACTGTTGACTCAGTTGCTTCGCCTGGTCGACCAAATCGGGAGATTGATCAGCTTGTTCCAGTCTCTGTTGCAACTTCTTAAGTTGATCTCTCACATCCCGAATCTGTTTAATCGTTCTGTGGACTTCGGACAGTTTGTCCCGCACACCGATCAGGAAGCCGAACTGAGCGGCAAAGTCTTCCGGCTTGGCGGAAGTCCGCGGATCCGGCTTGATCTCAAACGTCCCGGTAACCGACCACTGGGAGTCCGATCTCACCGAAGTTTGCTCGACCGTTTTCTCCTGTTTCGCCTTGCGCTGCTTGGGTTTACGTTTTACCTGAGCCGACGTTATGCCAATTTTGGCCTTCCGATCCGCCTCGCGGCGCTTACCGGTCGACTGCTGCTTGCCCGACGCCTCCGATTTGGGACGTTGTGTCAATCGGACCTGGTACTGACCGGGCACTGCCTGCGGACCACCAGTTCCTCCGCCCCACAAAACCAGTCCCTCAAATGTTTCGGCACCGGGATACCGCATGTTCCACCGCAGCGAATTCAAGCCGGCGGCCAAATTCAATGTCGACTCCTGTTGATCGCGATCTGGAGCCGTACTGAATACGCTGGCAACCTGGCCACGTGGATCAACGATCTCAAGTCGCGTTACGACATCGTCCCCTGGCTTCTCTTTCAAATAAAAGTGTAGTGGCACGCCCGACGCGACGTTTTGCCCCGCCGTTCGGCCAGGTCGTGAACTACCGCCACCTCGCATTCGATAGGTCGGCCGAGTCTGAAACAGGTGCACGTCGTTGTCCAGCAATTCGCGATTCCATTGATGCAGCATCGTCAAATCATCCAGCACCCAGAACGAACGCCCCTGGGTCGCCACAATCAGATCGCCTTCCTTGATCGTCAGGTCGGTAATCGGAACGGTTGGCAGGTTGCACTGGAATGCTTGCCACTGCTTGCCATCGTCAAAGGAAATGTACAACCCCGATTCGGTACCGGCATACAACAACCCGGCCCGCTCGGGATCGGCGCGAACCACGCGGGTAAAGTGCTGGCGATCGATTCCGTTGTTGATCATCGTCCAGGTTTTGCCGAAATCAGTCGTTTTCAACAGATACGGCTTGAAGTCATCCAGCTTGTACCGCGTCGCGGCAACATACAAACCGCCTGGTTCGGTCGGATGGGGTTCGATGGAATTGATCTGCGCCCACTCGGGTAGCTCGGGAGGAGTCACGTCTTCCCAGTTCTTTCCTCCGTCGCGCGTCAAGTGAATCAAGCCATCGTCCGATCCTGTCCAGATCACGTTTTGATCGGTGACCGATTCGGTAGCACAAAAAATGGTGCAGTAATACTCGACGCTGGTATTGTCTTTGGTAATCGGTCCGCCGGAAGGGCCCAGCTTGGTGGGATCATTGCGAGTCAGATCGGGACTCATCTGTTCCCAGCTGGCGCCGCCGTTGCTGGTTTTGAACAACACGTTACCGGCAGTGAACAACGTGCCGGGGTCGTGCCGGGAAAAGAAGATCGGAAAATTCCACTGGAACCGGAACTTGCCGTCACCCGCCCCATGCCCCATCGGGTTGTCGGGCCAGACGTGAATATTGCGAACTTCGCCGGTACGGTGATTGATCCGAGTCAGATATCCACCATAAGATCCGCCGTAAACGATTTCGGGGTCCTGGGGGTCCGGTGCAATCCAGCCGCTTTCACCACCGGCAGTCGGTTCCCAGTCGCGTTCGCCAATACTGCGACCATCTGTCCGGCTGAGAATCCGGACGGTTGAGTTATCCTGTTGGGCGCCATAAATCCGATAGGGAAAATGGTTATCGGTCGTGACTCGGTAAAACTGGGCGGTGGGTTGGTTTTCATAAGTTGACCAGGTTTGGCCTCGATTGAACGATACCTGGACGCCACCATCGTCTGCAATCGCCATCCGCTGATCGTCTTGCGGATCGATCCACAGGTCATGATGGTCACCGTGGGGGGTAGAAATCGACTGGAACTGATTGCCAGCATCGGTTGATCGCCAGAATTGAACGTTCAACACGTACACTTCGTCGACGTTGTTGGGGCCGGCATAGACACGGGTGTAATACCAGGCCCGCTGTCGGAGCTTGCGTTCTTCGTTAACTCGTCGCCAGGTCTCACCAGCATCATCGCTTAAAAACAGACCTCCCTGTTTTGCTTCAACCATCGCCCATATGCGATTGGAATCGACCGGCGAAACAGCCACGCCACAAATGCCAATCGGTGCCGATGGGAGTCCCGAGTTGTCCGTGATATTCTGCCAGGTTTCTCCTGCATCGGTCGATTTCCAGATCCCCGATCCTTCGCCACCGCTTTCGAGGCTGTAAGGGGTCCGCAAGATTTTCCACGTCGTCGCATACAGCGTATCCGGGTTGCCGGGATCAATCACCAGGTCCACCGCGCCGGCATCTTCGCTGGCGAATAAAACTCGCTTCCAATTCTCGCCACCGTCGACACTTTTAAAGACGCCACGTTGTTGACTGGGACCGTACAAATGCCCCAGCACTGCGGCGTAGACAATATCAGGATTATTGGGATCGATACGAATCCTCGGAATTCGACGCGAGTCCTCCAACCCAATCTGCTTCCAGGTTTTGCCTGCATCGACTGATTTCCACATGCCGTACCCGTGAGAAACGTTGCCGCGGACGGTAACTTCTCCGCCACCAACGTAAATCACATTGGGGTTGGAGGGAGCTACAGCGATCGCGCCGATCGAGCCACCAAAAAAACCATCGGATATGTTCTCCCAGCTGGAGCCCGCATCTTCGGTTTTCCAGACACCTCCGCCCGCCGCACCCATGTAATACAACATCGGGTTGCCCGGCACACCGGCGCAAGCTGCCGCCCGTCCGCCGCGGTAGGGTCCAATCGAACGAAATTGCAAACTGTCAAACAGTGGCTGGTCGGGCGACGGAGCCTCGGTCGATTGAGCCGCTAACGGCAGGCCAGCGAGAGCCAATGTTCCGCACAAAACTAAAACAGCAATCCGGTATAGCATCCGGGATCCTCGTTCAAATATTGAATGGATTTGTTCCAGCCCGATTTTAGTTAAACCACCTCCGACCCGTTCCTCTCGGCTGGAGCCAGAAGGCAAAAAATTAAAGAAATCATCATCAACGAAAGGACTTTCTCGACGTTTTCAGCGTTAAGCTATGTTGAGCAACTGTGATAAAATCAACCTACGATTCCAGCCGGTTCACGGATTGGCCGACCGGCACCCGCTTTAATACAGCGCAAGGGAATGCCATGAACGACGCGAGCGAGCAACGTAAGGTCTTCGTCCTCGACACCAACGTCATCTTGCACGATGCCAGCTGTATCGAAAAATTTGACGAACACGATATCGCGATCCCGGTCACCGTGCTTGAAGAACTGGACAAATTCAAACGGGGCCACGAAGACATTCATTTTCAGGCCCGTCAGTTCATGCGATCCCTCGACTCGCTGACCGGCTCGATCCTCAGCAAACAAGGCGTTCCCAGAGGCAAAGGTCTGGGTAGCATGCGAGTCGTCTGGGTTCCCCAGATGGATGACTTGCTCAAAGCCAGCCTGATGAACGATACTCCCGATCATCGGATCCTCAACACGGCCATCCATCTGCAGAAAGAGTCGCCGGATCGCCCCGTGGTACTGGTATCCAAGGACATCAACCTGCGGATGAAAGCCAAATCGGTTGGACTGACCGCCGAAGATTACGAAGCCGACAAGGTCGAAAGCTTTGACAAACTGTACTCCGGACAACGACGGATCGAAGGCGTGGCCAGCGCTGAAATCGAACCGTTTTTCGAAGGCGTCGGCATCGTCGAACAGGACAAGGTTCCCAGCATTCAAGATCCGGTAGCCAATGAGAATTTCATCTTCCGCAACGGGTCCAAGTCGGCGCTGATAACCTACATCCAGGGAATCAAATCGTTTCGCCGGGTTGCCAAAGTCAACGCCTACGGAATCGAACCGCGAAACGCCGAACAAACGTTTGCGCTACGAGCCTTGCTGGATCCGGATATCAAGCTGGTCACGATCGCGGGCAAAGCGGGAACCGGAAAAACGTTGTTGGCACTGGCGGCGGCGTTGGAAACTGCCAATCGATACAAGCAGATTTTACTGGCCCGCCCCATCGTCCCACTCAGCAATCGCGACCTCGGTTTTCTGCCCGGCGACATCCAGGACAAACTCGATCCCTACATGCAACCATTGTTTGACAACCTGAGCGTCATTCGGCATCAATTTGGCGACCAGGAACAACGGTCGCAACGGATTCGCGAAATGCTCGACGAGGAAAAACTGGTGATCACGCCGCTGTCCTACATCCGGGGCCGCAGCTTGCAAAAAATGTTCTTCATCGTCGACGAAGCCCAAAACCTGACCCCGCACGAAGTAAAAACAATCATCACCCGCGCGGGCGAGGGCACCAAAATTGTCTTTACCGGCGACATGCACCAGATCGACCAGCCCTACCTGGACGCACTATCCAATGGTCTGAGCCACTTGATCAATCGCATGAAGGGCCAATCCATCTACGCACACATCACGCTGTCCCGCGGTGAACGATCCCCGCTGGCTGATCTGGCCAGCGAGTTGCTGTAGCTCGCTGAAGGGGATCGTTTCGGTATCTGGTGAGTAGAACTGGAAGATGCAAACAATCCGGTCTTATAAAGACACAAAACTCACCACAGAGGCACAGAGGACACAGAGTTCGTAAGCAGATTCTCTGCTTTCTCCGTGGTGATTGCCTGGCTGATCCTGCCTGCAATCGCACTCAATACAGATCAACGGAATAGACTGTCTCCCCGAAGCCAAAGGCGACTTCCGCGAAGAGCCAGATGTTAGATTTCGGTTATGCGACGCCACACAGACTGACCAGGGCAAACAATTGCACCGGGCGAAATGAACCCCGGGTTGCCAGATAGACTTTTTCCTCCCGCCCCCGAAAGCGTCGTTTGTAATCGGCGTGCCCCGCCAGATGGTAAAACCAACGATTCACCCAACGAGCTCCAAACGCGTGGCGAAACAGCCGGTGCGTAAACCAGGACTTGCGAAATTCGTCGTCATCAATCCAGGCCAGCGGTGACAGTCCCAGCTTCAATTCCTCCACCCCTTCGGACTGGAGCTGTTCGATGGCAAATTTCATCAGGGCCTGTTCCGAATAGACGGGAGCTTCGGGGTGCCTCCGCTTAATCGAAGTCACGTATCCAATCCGCCGTCCATCGCGATACAGCGGATCGAGAAACACAAACGCCAATAGCTGACCGGTGGGCGACCGGTAAAAAAACTTGCGGACTCCAGGTTCGTCCGTCAGGACAATCGGCCGATTCAAAAATCGAACTTCCTTGCGTTTGACGGTTCTGGTTTTTCGCCACGCCTCGGAAACCTGTTCAACCTCGGCAGGAGTCACCTGGTCGAATCCGGCTTCGGAAATCTCGAAGCCCCGGCGCTGGCTCCAGTTCGCCGCATACCTTAACCACTCTTTCTGTTTCCCGGCAAATGTGTAGTCCGGCAAATCCAACGTCGTGTCGACGCCCATCTCGTTGATCACGAACCCGCGTTGCTGCAACAGTTGGGCAGTTGCCTGACCGACCTGGCAAAACACCACCTTGCGGTGCTGCTCCAGAAAACCATCCAGCAACTCGGCATGGCGATCGGTGGCCGCCACGCAGTCTCCAAGCACAAACGTAACTCCCCACCGCTTCCGAAAAGCGAGGTACCCATGGTCGTCGCCGTGATATTCCAAACGCGGCTGGACGGCGGTCGAATAAGCGATCGAAAAATCGCCATGCCGACCGACCAGCTGCATCCGGCGATCGCTGGAAATATGGGACTGAATCTCGTCCTGTTCGTCAGCCCAGTAGGTCTGGCTAACTTCTTTGCGACGTTGCTTGCGAGACGCCAACTTGGGGCGCGGCGAGGTGGGAGTAAGTTCGGCTGAATCAAGCACGACAGATCAGTTGTTCAAGGTGACCGGTAAGTTTCGACCCGGATTCTAGGAAAAACCGCTGTCCTGATCTGCGCCGGTTTTCAGCTACTGTTGCGACTTTTTGCCCAGACAAGCCAGATATTCCTGGCCTGCGACGGCATATCGGACATACATTCGATCGCCAACAATCGCCGGACTGGCAAATGACGAATCGCCCAATTGATTGCGGCTGATCTCCTGATACTTTTCCGGCGTAGCCTTGACGACCACATTGCTGCCATCCTCGGCCGTGAAATACAGGTTTCCACCGGCCAACACGGGCGAGGTACTGACTTTGGAAACGAATCGCTCTCGCCACATGACTTCGCCATTACTCGCTCGCCAGCAGTAAATGACTCCGCGGTCGGTCAGGCTGTAAAGGAAGCCGTCGTGGGCCAGCATCGACTGTTCGTAGGCTTGAGAACTGTTGGTCCATACGACGTCGCCAGACCTTGCATCGATTGCCAGTGTCTGAGCCGCCGGAAAACCACCGCTGGCAAACACCAGGTCACCATCCCAGACCATCGTGCCGCAGGTCACAATCCAATTTGCAGCGGTTTCCCAGTTTTGCTTGCCGGTTTCCGGGTCATAACTGCACACACGTTTGCCGCCACTGATCAATAGCTGTTTTTTGCCGCCGACGTCGGCGACCACCGGCGTCGAATAGCTGGTCAAATCTCCCCGGTTTATTTTCCAGATCTGGTCACCTGACTTTTTATCGTAGGCCACGATCCCTTCCCCCGGACTGTCATTGGTGACGATAACCTTGTCGCGGTACACGATCGGCGAGGCTCCAAACCCGAAAGGATACTGAGGTCGGTAGTCTCCAACCGTTTTGCTCCAACGCACATCGCCGGTCAATGACAACGCAAACAGCTTGATTTTTCCTTCAATACTGAACACCGCAAACAATGACTCGCCATCGGTGGCAATTGTGGAAGAAGCGTGAGAGTTGTTAGGGTGAATTCGTCGCGGCAAGCCTCCTTCGTTGACGACTTTTTTCCACTGTTGCTGGCCCGATTCGCGATCAAAACACAACACCACGTGCGCTTGATTATCGACCGCCGTCGCCAAAAAGATCTCGTCGCCCAGGATGATCGGTGAGGCATGTCCACGACCAGGAACCTTGACCTTCCAGATCATGTTCTTGTCTTCATCCCATTCGACCGGCGGAGCCGCGTCCGCTGCCGCCACCCCATTGCCTTGAGCTCCACGCCATCGAGCCCACGGTTGGTCGTCCGGTTGAGCCGCAACAGCAGTTACCCCAACCAACATCAAGACACTGGATAATGCCAAACGAACGGGAACAAGCATGCGGGATCCTTTCAACGACGCGATGAACTTCAGTAGCGGGTGATAACGGTCATGCTGATACGATAGCGATTTTTTGCCAGCCCGTGGACGGTGACTCGCACAAGCACGCGTTTTCATCTGGCAGCCTAACGGCGGGGCAGCGGATTTGTATGTTTCCTCGCTCACTGATTTGGTCACCATGAAATAGCCAACCCGCGACAGAATCGGCGGTACCGCGTACAATGTTACCGCCGGTGATCTGCTGCGGTTGTACGCTCCATCCTTTCCCAATTGTTTTGACTTGACGATGACCGATTCGAATTCCCAATACGATCTGCCTTTTGACCTCGATCTGATCAATCGAATCAGCCAGGATTTTCCTACCCCGTTTTACATTTACGACGAAGCAGCGATTCGAGACAACGCGCGGCGATTGAATCAGGCGTTTGCCTGGTGTCCGCAATACAAGAACTACTTTGCCGTTAAAGCGACACCCAATCCCCGCATCGTCGAAATTCTGACCGCAGAGGGTTTTGGTATGGACTGCTCCAGCCTGGCAGAATTGGTGATCTGCGAACGGACTGGAGTTCACGGCGAGGACATCATGTTCACGTCCAACAACACCCAGGCCAGCGAATACGAGAAAGCAAACCAGTTGGGTGCGATCATCAATCTGGATGATATCTCGCACATCGATTACTTGAATCAGCACGTCGGCATGCCTGAGCTGATCTGCTTTCGATATAACCCGGGCCCGCTTCGTTCCGGGAATGCGATCATCGGCAAACCGGAAGAAGCCAAATACGGTTTTACTCGTGAGCAATTGTTTGCTGGATACGAACAGGCCCGCGACTTGGGCGTCCAGCGATTTGGCTTGCATACAATGGTGGCTTCCAACGAGCTTGATCCTGCCTTTTTCATCGATACAGCCAAGATGCTGTTTGAATTGGTGGTTGAAGTCCAACAGCAGCTGGGGATTCGAATTGAATTCGTCAACCTGGGGGGAGGAATGGGAATCCCTTACAAACCTGGCGACCAACCGCTGCCACTGGAAGAAATCTCGCAGGGCATTCAACAAGCCTACCAGGATTTGATTGCCGGAACTGCTGTCGAACCGTTGAACATCTTCATGGAAAACGGGCGCATCATCACGGGACCTTACGGCTACCTGGTGACCAAAGCAATTCACCAAAAAGACACCTACAAAAAATATGTCGGCGTCGACGCCTGCATGGCCAACCTGATGCGTCCGGGAATGTACGGTGCCTACCATCATTTGACGGTCTTGGGCAAGGATCCGGCTCAGAATCTGCAGACGGTCGATGTCGTCGGATCACTGTGCGAAAACAATGACAAGTTCGCTATCGATCGTGAATTGCCACCGATCGAAACCGGTGACGTCGTCGTGATTCACGATGCCGGAGCACACGGGCATGCGATGGGATTCCAGTACAACGGCAAACTGCGTTGTGCGGAATTGCTGTTGAAAACAGACGGCACCGTCGAATTGATTCGTCGCGCAGAAACGCTGGAAGACTACTTCGCGACGCTGAACATGGAACCGGCGGCCACCCGTTCCTAGAGCTCGTCTTCCGCTCCGCGCCCGTGTTGATTTTTCGATTGGCTCGTTTTCCACAAAAAACGCATCTTGTTGATCATGTAAATCTTGTCCATCCTGTCTTTCTTTGGCCGGTCGCTCAAATTGAACCGCGTACGAAAGACTTACTTGGAAGTTTTGACAGGATGTTCAGGATCAACAAGATTGACGAGATGTTTCCTGGTGATGGAACCCTGAGACTACGAATCGACTTATCGAGTCCAACGATAAACGCCCCAAGCCGACTCCCATCCAATCGTGATCATTCCGATTGCTCGGTAGCCGATTGCCACGAATCCGGATGCGAATAATCCGACGGTCAATCCACCTCCGGCAAACACTCCACAGGAGATCAGGCCAGCGGTAACGACGCCGACAGAGAACATGCCCAGCGAGACAACACCGATCGCACGGGCTCCAAAGGCAAACACGCCCAGCGCCATTGATCCGACCGCGATCACGCCAGTAGCGCGGTCCCCAAAAGCAACGATGCCCCGTGCGTGCCCCGTCTCTTCGGTACGTTCCGGGTTGGAGCCGATCGCAACATCAACCAACGGCAGTCCCAGGATCGTGGTTGAAGATCGCAGCCTGACATGGTTGTTGCGAGCGATAATCTTTCGCCAACGACGAAACTTTTCCAACTTCGAAAGCGCTCGAGCCTCGATTGGCTCGCCGTTGAGGAACCGAGTTAGCTCGGCCGATAAATCACTGGCCGAGGAGTAGCGATCCAGGGGGTCCTTTTCGAGACACTTGAGGCAAATCGTTTCCAGGTCAACGCTAATTTCCCGGTTCGCGCGTTGTCGAGGACGGACTGGCTCCCGATCCATCACCTGGCTGACCGTTTCAATGACGGTGGCGCCATCAAACGGAGGCTGGCCAGTCAACATGGCATACAGGATCGCTCCCAGGGCATAAACATCCGTCGGAGTGGAAACGTCGGGACGCCCGCTGGCTTGCTCGGGTGACATAAAACTCGGTGTCCCCAACAGCTGACCTTCAATCGTCAATTGAGACCGATTATCGCGGCGTTTGGCCAGTCCGAAATCGCTGATGCGTGGATTCCCGTGTTGGTCGATCAAAATATTGGCCGGTTTCAGATCACGGTGAATGACACCGCGTTGATGCGCGTAATCAACTGCCTGACTGATTTTCAGTAGCAACTCTGTTGCGGCGTGATCCGACAGCGGCTGAGCAGCGATCTGGTCCGCCAGGCTCACGCCTTCAATGAAGGCCATCGCCAGATAATGGCGTCCATCGATAACGCCATGATCATAGACGGGAACGATCCCGGGATGATCCAGATGCGCGGCCGCTTGAGCTTCAATTTGGAACCGGTCAATTTCTGCTTCGCTGGCAAGTTCTCCCTCGAGAATCATTTTCAAGGCCACGACCCGATCGAGGCTGACCTGGCGGGCCTTGTACACGACCCCCATGCCACCACGAGCAATTTCCTCGATCAACGTGTAGTCACCGAAGTCAGGTCTCTCGTTGGCTCCAAAAGCCCTTTCACCTGCGGCCTGGGAAGCCGGTAAGACGGTCGGCTGGTTGGCCGCATTCTGAGTCGCTTCGGTGATCTGAACGCGGCACTGAGGACAAGTGCCATCGGCAAGAATTGCACCCAGTTTCGCCTGACAAGCGGGACAGGTAATTGAATCGCTCAAGCCAACAGCTCCTGCACCACGTGACCATGGACATCAGTTAATCGAAACTGCCGGCCTTGAAAACGAAACGTCAGTTGTTCGTGGTCGATGCCCAACAAATGCAGAATTGTGGCCTGGAGATCGTGAATGTGGACACCATCCTGAACGACATTCATGCCTAATTCGTCCGACGCACCGTGACTGATTCCGGGTTTTAACCCGCCTCCAGCCATCCACATGGAATAGGCATAGGGATGATGGTCACGGCCCCAGCGTTTCCGATTGTCGATCTCACCCTGGATGAACGGCGTGCGGCCAAATTCACCGCCCCAGATCACCAGCGTATCGTCCAGCATCCCGCGCTGTTTAAGATCGGTAACCAGCGCCGCACTGGCTTGATCGGTATCGCGACACTGATTGTAAAACTCGGTGGTCAGCGTGTTGTGCTGGTCCCAGCCAGCATGCATCAACTGGACAAACCCCACGCCTCGCTCCGCCAGTCGCCGCGCCAACAGACAGTTGTGGGCGTACGTCCCCGGCTGTTCCACGCCGGGCCCATACATTTCCAACACCGATTGCGGTTCATCAGATAAATCGGTCAACTCTGGGACACTGGCCTGCATCTTGAATCCCATTTCATATTGAGCGATCCGCGCTTCAATCTCTGGATCCCGAAACTCGTCCAAGTGTTGACGATTCAATTCCGCGATGTCGTCCAGCCATTGCCGCCGCATCGAGCGGCTGATACCGGTGGGATTGGAAAGGTACAGGACTGGATCGCCGGATCCCCGAAACTTGACGCCTTGATGCTGCGAGGGCAGAAAACCGCTGCCCCAGTAAAAGTCATAGAAAATCTGGCCGCAAGTCGTGCCCTTGGTCAACGAGGTCATGACCACAAAATTGGGCAGATCCTGAGCCACCGAACCCAACCCGTAATTCATCCAGGCCCCCATGGAGGGGCGCCCGGGAATCTGGCTGCCGCTGAGCAGAAAACTGATCGCCGGGGCATGGTTCACGGCATCGGTATACATGCCTTTGACGAACGTCAGATCATCGGCAATCCTGGCGGTGTAGGGCAACAGGTCGCTGACCCAGGCACCGCTCTCCCCCCGCTGTTTGAACGGCTCGATGGGAGCCAACATCAGCTTGCCGTCAGCCTTGCCGGTCATGGTGCTGAATCGCTTGCCAGCAATAAACGATTCGGGAACGGGCCGGCCATGCATCTTCGCCAACTCGGGCTTCCAATCAAACAAGTCGACGTGCGATGGCGCTCCGTTCTGGATCATCATGATCACGCGCTTGGCGCGGGGCTGAAAGTGCGGGACTCCCGCCAGCCCGCCTTGACGATCCCGTTGAGCGAACGACGACGGCAGGTTAGTCGAAGTCAAACCGGAAGCCTGGTCCTGCAACAGCGTGGCGAGTGCGGCGACTCCAATTCCAGTTGCCGAACGGCCAAAGAAATGCCGTCGAGTAGTCGCCAGTTGTCGTTGCTGTCGCAGATTCATCGAACGCTCACTATTGACGGGTCAAGGTTTCATCGAGATTCAATACAGCCAGGCAGAGACTGGTCCAGCTGGCCAGTTCAACTGGATCCAGTGACGACTCGGCCGGCGTCTGGCCGACGCTTAACAACTCCTGCGTGGCCTGAGGATCCGCTGCGAATTGTTGGCGAGTTCGCTGTAATGCCGCCAGCAGCACCCGTTGTTCCTGTTGATCAGTAGCCCGCGCTAACAGCCGTTCGAACACGCGATCCAACCGTTCCCGATCTGCATCCTGGCCAACCTCGGCCAGCAATGTTTCGGTGGCCAATAACCGACTGGCTTCGACGAAGGTCACGTCATTCAATGTCGTCAACGCGTGCAAAGGCGTATTGGTTCGCTGCACGTTGACGCTGCAACTCATCCGGTCGGCACTGTCAAAGAACAAGGTCGGGGGAGCAATTCGTCGCCAAAAAGTATACAGGCTGCGGCGATACAGCTGATCGCCTGTTCCCAGCGTAAACTTCTTGGTATCAAAACTGGCTTCCTCCCAAACGCCAGGCGGTTGATAGGGATTCACCGGAGGTCCGCCTAAACGACGAACCAACCGCCCACTGGCCGCCAGAGCGTAGTCCCGGATCATCCAGGACGGCATGCGGTACCGTGGCGCTCGGGAAAGCAGACGATTTTCCGGATCAAGCTCCATCGACCGAGCTGAAACTTTCGCAGTTTGTCGATAGCTTTGGCTGGTCAAAATCAGACGTAGCAAGGCCTTGGTATCCCAACCTGAATCCCGGTAGTGACACGCCAACCAGTCCAACAACTCGGGATGAGTCGGCGGTTGTCCTTGCACGCCAAAGTCCTCGGAAGTCTTAACCAGGCCCACGCCAAATACCTGGGCCCACAATCGATTGACCGCGACTCGCGCCGTTAGCGGGTGGTCGGGATCAAACATCCAATTGGCCAGGGCCAGTCGATTGACCGTTTCATCGGCCGAAAGGGAGGGCAAGATGGCAGGCACTTCAGCCGTGACTGGTTCGCCAGGATCACGATACGAACCCCGCGACAGAATAAATGTTTTGCGCGGTTGATCACGCTCGCCCATCACCATCACGGCTGGAACTTGCCGCTCCAACGAAGTCCGTTGCTCCCGTAGTCGCGCAGTTTGACGCTGAGCTTCCTGCAGTTTTTCGTCGGTTCCGAAATAAGCGTCCCGCACGAGTTGCTGTTGTTGCTGATCGCGAGACTCAGGGTCAATCCGTAATGCCGCCAGCGTATCGGCATCCCAAGTCGACAGTGCAGGGAGGTCATCGGCAGTCACGCTGATTCGAAACCGGCCAATGGTATGTTTGTCATGGATCGACTGTTGCGCCAGCACCAATTCAACTTCCGCGTCTGCTGGGAGTTCCAGTGGAGATTCCAACTGAAACACGGCGTATCGCGCCACGTCCATTTTGCCGTTCGGGTTATAGACCGCCCAACCCGACTTCGGATCGCTGTCAATCGCCTGTGCAACCGGGTGGCCTCCCTGTTCAAAGTCAGCCTGCGCCGCCGCGATAGGAACTTCCGTTTCTGTCCCAGTTTCACTCATCCAGCGGAGGCGAACATCGGTCAACACAAAGTTACCGCTGTTTGATCGTGACAACGCACCATTGGTCATCGATGCATGTGGCAATACCTCCAAACGGACGGCGTTAACGAGTTGAACGGGAAGCCGGAACTTCAGCCGGTAAGTATCCACACTGGCTGCCGGGCCGGTCGTGAGCAGGGAAAAGTCATCTTGCCGTTCCAACGTGGCATGTTCCGCGTTGGCCTCCATTGCTTTGACGACCTGCCAGTCCGTGCCCGCATCGAGCTGCTGAAGTACCTTGGCTTCCCACGCCGGTTGTGCAGCCAGAATCGACTGACGGCGCCGTTGAAGTTGCTGGGTTAACTCGGCCAACTGTTGATCAAATTTCGCCAGTTTCGTTTTCTGATCGACATTGGGAACCGCTAACACGGGTGCTGTTCGGGGATCGCCACCGGCTCCAGTCACCGGGGTCTGGTTAAAAAATGCGGACAGCTGATAGTACTCTCGTTGCGAAAGCTGGTCGTACTTGTGATCGTGACAGCGACAACAGTTCAACGTCAGTCCCAACCAGACAGTACCGGTCGTCTCGGTCATGTCCATCACGTAGTCAACACGGTTTTCTTCGGCGATCCGACCGCCTTCTCCATTGATCGGGTAATTGCGAAGAAACGCCGATGCCAATACCTGCTCCTGGTCAGCATCGGGAATCAGGTCACCGGCCAACTGCCAGGTCGAAAATTGATCGAAGGGCAAATTTCGGTTGTAAGCTTCAACCACCCAATCGCGCCACGGCCAAGCCGTGCGCTCAGCGTCTTGTTGATAACCATTGGAATCGGCATAGCGAGCCGCATCCAACCAGTTCCAGGCCATCCGTTCCCCAAAATGTGGTGAAGCCAGGTAACGATCGACCATTCTTTCGTAGGCTTGATCGGATTCATCTGCCAGAAAGGTCGCAATCTGTTCCGGCGTTGGCGGCAACCCCGTCAAATCGATCGCGACGCGACGAATCAGCGTTCGCCGATCGGCGACTGGCGACAACTGCAAACCTTCTGCTTGCAACCGTCGCACGATGAAGCGATCGACAGGGTGTGGCTGCGGACTGCCAATCGGCAAGTTCGGTTGCTGCAACGGAACGAACGCCCAGTGCTGGGCCCAGTTAGCGCCCTGGTCAATCCAGCGTTGCAACAACTGTTTTTGTTGTTCGCTTAGCTGACGATGGGAACTGGCTGGCGGCATCAACTCGTCAGCATCATCGCTGATAATGCGACGATACAATTCACTTTCATCGGCAGCGCCCGGTTCAATTACGGCCAAGGCGTCGTCATGCATATCCAGTCGTAAGCCGGCTTCACGATTTTCACTGTCGGGGCCATGACAGAAGTAGCAATTCTCCGACAGAATTGGCTGAATGTCGCGAGCAAAATCAATCGTTGCTGCTGGCAGGTCACCATCTTGCGCAACCGCAGCGCAGCAAAGCAACATTAGCAGACAACACGACAGCAACAAATGTTTCACAGCATTCACAGTCAGCGACAAACGGACTCATTTCCAGTATCCAGTTTATTCGCGTTCGCATCAGGTCACAATTGTTTTGCTCACACAAACAGACGAGCACTGTGCTCAATCCTGAAAACCATCGGCATCTCGTTTCCATTGGCGAATCTTTTTCAACACATCGGCGTTAATTCGAACCGCCTGGTTGTACTGGCCGACATCGACATTATGGATACCAACGGCGTACCGATGTTTGCCATCAAACACAAACACTGGCGAACCGCTTTGTCCCCGAGTCGTATCGACGTTGTAGCGAAACGTCTGATCTTGCAGGTCCGGGAGGACTCGACGACCATGCCACCATTGGGAACCCACAGGAGTGATTCGCGAAGGGTACCCGACAATGTTCGCCCGCGCTCGGGACAGCCGTTGATCGTCCAGCGCGCGGATTGAAAAATAGCCCGTTTGAGGACTGTAGGTTTCGGAATCACGATCGCTCCCAGGTCCGTCGCCAATTCCTTGCGGTGGTGCCAACCGCGAGTGACGATCAGATTGCTGGCGGAGACGTTAAAGTAGCTGTATGGCGCTCGAAATCCATTCCGCCCCGGAATCACGGTGACCGATGACGGCCAGCCTCCGCGTTCGTGGATGTACAGGTTGTGGGCGGCAGTCAAAATTAATCGGGGCCCGGCGATCCAACCCGTTCCCCGCAGCCGTTGACCGGCCTGAGTCGTCACAATCAAGGAACAGATTTTTCGAGCCCACGGGTAGCGTTGATCCCGGGTGTCTCGGACCCAAACCCGGTCATCGTTACCAATCACACCTTCCAATCCGACGTTGGATTTCAGCAGGTCCAACATCTCGGCGTGAGCGATTTCCATTTCCTGCTCGGAAGCGAACGCGACTTCGCCAGCCGAAGGAAAATAGATCTCTTCCCGCGTCGTCGGGGTATCGAGTTGCTGGTTGTCAATGAAGCCGGCATCGCAGGTGTCAAATTCCAGCATCCCATAAGGTGGGTCGTGATGCTCGTCGACCGATGACACCGCTGGCCCCCACTCCGATTCCAGGGAGTCTGATTCAAAACGTGGTGTTAACCCGGGTTCGATGTTCTTGCTGCGTCGCATGACTATCTGATGAGAAGCGAAGGTTTGGTTCGCCAATGGCGAATTGGCTGGCCGTTGAGCCGAAGCGATTAGGAATTGTTTGGCTCTCAGTCGATGATTGCCAACACGGCCGAATCGGCCATGCCACTTTCAGCTTAGGAAAGCCGACAACTATGCCTTGCATTGCTTCAACCGCCAGCAAAAACGATCGATTCGACTGTTAAAGTTTGTCGCTTCCAACGAATGTTCGGTCGACTGCGTGATAAACCGAAACAATCCTCAACTTTTCCCATTCCGGCATGGCAATCAGAACCGATACGAGCGACAAATCTCGTATTGGAATCTGATTTGCCTCTTTGTCCTTGGTCGGCTCGACAACCTTTGTGCCGGCCGGAAGCTGACCAGATTCCTGATCGCTAATCAACAGGAACTGCCATGAATCGCAACGCGCCGATCGCGGTGATCATTGGAATCGTCGCCCTCGTCACTATCGCTGGCTGTCGAACTGGCAAACGCACGTTTCAAGCGCGCAAATTAAACACCGCCGACGACTGTGTTCAAGGGCTACCAACGCAAGTGTTGACGCTGCACAAGGTCCGCGTGCAATGGCAGTCGGGAAACGGAGTGCAACAGCTGATCGATGAAGGCCGGGTCGGTGCCGTAACCGATGCTTCGGTTCAGCCGGCGGCTCACCTGGAACCTGCCAACCAACAACTCTCCAGCCCGGCGCAAATGCACGTCACGACGCACTTCTGTCGACTGCCATTGGTGTACGGCGTTGATGCGATCGGAACTCCGATTGGAACCGACCACGCGCGGCTGGAGTTTTACGAAAACGGGATGCTGAAAAAGGCTGAAGAAGAACGCGATCATCAAGTCGACGAACTGATCACGTCAGTCACCGAAGCTGCCGAAAAAGTGATCCCGTTCCAGGGCCTGGAGCGGGGCGAGGGCAACAATCCCTACGAGTTTTTCCCACCATTGCCGGCCGATGCCCAGATTGTTGAAATTCTCGAAATTGTGCCCCTTCAGTGATGATACTGATCTGACCTGCGAGCAGAGGCTGACCTTTTTGAGTGGTTGACAAGAAGTAGCTTGGGCCATTGGCTCGAGTCGGCAAGGCTTTTACCCAACTTTAGGTATTCCGCTGCGAACACGGCCGAATCGGCCATGCTACAAAACTCTCTCGGAGCGAACGGCGACGTTCGGCGGTTGCACCCAACCAATCTCCTTGCTCACCCCTCACCCACTTGCAATTGCGCCAGACTGGCTTGCCCCAATGCAATCCCGCCATCATTGGGAGGTACCTGACGATGGCTGAGCGGTTCCAGTCCAACTTCCTGCAACTCCCGCTCCACCAATTCCAGCAACAAAGCGTTCTGGAAAACGCCGCCGGTCAAACCGACCTGGGTCAAGCCAAACTGGCTGGCCAATCGGCGGCAGGTCTCCGCAGTCGCTACCGCCAATGCCATGTGAAACTGAAAGGCCCATTGACTGGTTCCGCCCTTGGCACCAGCGGCGGCGCAGCAAGAACGGATCAGCGAATCAATATTCCATCGATAGGGGACTTCAGATCCGATCTCGATCCTGAACGCTTCATTCCATTGACCGGATCCCTGTGATCGCGCGAGCGCTTCCAGCTCCATCGCCGCTTGACCTTCATAGCTAACTTCATGTCGAACGCCGAGGATTGACGCGACCGCATCAAACAACCGGCCGATGCTGGATGTCGGAATGCAATTCAAGTTGCTATTCAATTGCTTCCGTAAAACGTTGCGTTCGGACTCGTCGGCTTGAGCCGCACACGGAAATCGAGTGTCCCAATCCACCCCGCAGTGGTGCAGCAATGCCAATGCGATCCGATAGGGGCGTTTGATACTGACATCACCGCCGGGCAATGGAAACGGATTAAGGTACCCCACGCGGAGAAATTCTTTGCCCTCAATCAGCAAGAACTCACCGCCCCAAATCGTACCATCGGCACCATACCCTGTCCCATCAAAACAACAGCCGAGCAATCTGGCGTCAGGCGGAAACCTCAGTTCGGCTCGCAAGGCGGCTACGTGAGCAACATGGTGTTGAACCCTGATCAACGGCAGTCCCAATTCTTCTGCCAATTGCCTGGCCCATTGACCTGACAGGTAGCCGGGATGCATGTCCGCCACCACGGCCTGTAAATCGACGCCAAACAACTGCTGAAAATGCTGGACTTGATCCTGCATTGTCGATAACGTTTCAACGTTTCCCATATCGCCGATGTGCTGACTAAGGTAAGCGTAATCGTCCCGGGTCAGGCAGAATGTCGACTTGATCTCGCCTCCAATCGCCAACACGCTGGGACCGGTCCGGGACAAGCGAATCGGGTCGGGGCTGAAGCCTCGGGAACGCCGGATCAGAATGGATCGTTTCCCATCAATACAACGGACCACGGAGTCATCGCAAACGGTCTGAATCTGGCGATCGTGCAACAGGAACGCGTCAGCCAGCGAGCCCAGGCGATCCAGTGCTTCCTGATTCGAAATTGCGATCGGCTCATCTGTTAAATTGCCCGACGTCATGACCAACGGGACCGTTGAACTGATCAGTTGATGCAGTGGCGAATAAGGCAACATGATTCCGACAAAGTCGTTCCCCGGTGCAACTGCGGCCGACAATGGTGAGCTTTGACGACGAGGCAGCAGCACGATTGGCCGCTGCGGGCTGGTTAGCAGCCAGGCTTGCTGGTCATCGAGATGAGCCAGCTGTCGAGCCTGGTCCAGGTCGCCAACCATCACTGCCAAAGGCTTGTCGACGCGGCCTTTCCGTTGACGCAAGGTTTCGATCGCCCGGGTTTGAGTCGCGTCACAAGCCAGGTGAAAACCGCCAACACCCTTGACTGCGATTACCTCGCCAGCAGCGATTCGCTGGTGAAAGTCCTGGACCACTTGTTCAGTCGTATGGGGCGACGATTCTTCCAGTGGCCGGGTGAGCGAACCTTCGTGCGTTGCGAGCCAGATCATCGGACCGCAGTCATGGCAGGCGTTGGGCTGGGCATGAAATCGGCGATCCGCCGGATCGTCGTACTCGGACTGACACTGATCGCACATCGGAAACGCCTGCATGGTCGTCCGATGGCGATCGTAGGGTAAATCACGAATGATCGTAAACCGCGGCCCGCAGTGCGTGCAATTGATAAAGGGATATTGAAACCGCCGATCAGCCGGATCCACTAGTTCTCGCAAACAGGAATCACAAATCGACACGTCGGGAGAAACCGGCGTGCTCGATTGAGGCTGATGCTGGCTGGTGCGAATAACAAAATCCGAGTCTCGAATGGTCTCGATTTCATTCACTTCCCATCGATCAACGCAGGCCAAGGGTGGCATCGACTCCAGAAACCGGTCCAGAAACGCGTCGACATTTGGATCAGTCCCTTCCACCTCAATCGTGACTCCCGCCGAGTGGTTGAACACCCAGCCGGTCAACTGAAATCGTTTTGCTCGCTGCCAAACGTAGGGTCGAAAGCCGACCCCCTGTACAATCCCCTGGACTTCGACCTTGATGCGGCGATAGGTGGAGTCATTGGTTTCCGGTTGAATCAACGAACGTTATCCTTAAACAGCGTCAGTCCGGACAGTAACGATGCGACGGCAGAATATAGAATACCGAGTGGGGCAATCAGCTGCACGACGACGATTGCTGGCAACTTGCCGTTCCAACCCAGTTGACAAGGTTAGCGATGATGCAATCGATATCAACCAGAATCATTTTAGGCCTGGCAGGGTTGTTGATCGCCTGCGGTAGCGCGGCGGGCCAACGACCACCCAACATCGTCTTGATCATGGCCGATGACCTGGGCGTGGAATGTTTTGCCGATTACGGAGGGCTGGATTACCGGACACCCCGGATCGATGAACTGGCCCGCTCGAGTCTTCGTTTTCGCTATGCGTTCTCGCAACCGGTATGCACCCCCAGTCGAGTTCAGATCATGACTGGCCGTTACAACCACCGGAACTATCAGAAGTTCGGCCACTTGAAGCGAACCGAAATCACGTTTGCCAATTTGCTACGCGACGGAGGCTATCGAACTTGCATTGCGGGAAAATGGCAACTCGGTGGCAACGCGGAAACGGTCAAGCATTTTGGATTCGATCAACATTGCTTGTGGAACATGATTCCCTACCAGGCAGACGATCCCGAGTCGCTGAATCAACGACCGGCTACCGAACGAAACCGATACCAGGATCCAACGTTGTATCGAGATGGAGAATGGTTTCAGCCAGGAGCCGAAGCTTATGGGCCTGACGTTTGCACAGATTTTATTATCGACTTCATCAAACAAAAATCGGACCAGCCATTTTTCGTTTACTACCCCATGATTTTGACTCACGATCCCTTCGTCCCGACTCCGGACAGCCCCCAGGATGCTGAGCAACGCCAGGGCAAACGCGGCAAAAAGAAAAACTTTCAGGACATGGTGGCGTACCTGGATCAACTGGTCGGCCGGATTGTCGATACGTTGGACGAGTTGGAAATTCGCGACCAGACGCTACTCATTTTTACCGGCGACAACGGAACTCATTCGAGCATCACTTCCGCGACCAAAACTGGCCCTTACCAGGGAGGAAAATCGTATCCCATCAACCGCGGGACCCATGTCCCGATGTACGTCAGCTGGCCAGGAAAAATCAAACCCGGAGTCACGGATGCATTAACTGATTTTTCCGATGTCCTGCCAACCTTGGCCGAAGTCGGCCAGGTCGAAACGCCGCAGGATCGAACAATTGATGGCCGATCACTGGTACCAGTGTTGACCGGCCAATCAAAAACCGAACGAGACCACGTCTATTTTTATTACTGGAAACGGGGCCGAGATCCCGACCAGGTAACCGTCTGGGTACGCGACGAGAAGTACATGCTCTACCAAGATGGACGGTTTTACGATTTGACGATTGACCCTGCCCAAACAAAACCGACGCCACCGGTCACGACCGATCAACGGGCGGCGTTTGAGAAACTGTCCGCCGCGTTAAATAGGTAGCTTGGGCCATTGGCCCGAGACGGCCAGGTTCTCATCGAACATGGATCACGGCCGAATCGGCCATGCTACTTTTCCGGCGAGACTAATGACGATGTCAACCAATAAAAAACGGCCGCGAATTGCGGCCGTTGGTTTGCTGGGTCAACGTTGTCGCCGTTGACTAAAAATCGTCTTGAGGGAAACCGCCCCCCTGGAAGGCTTCTACTCCAACGCGAATCAGTGACAGGATACCGTCCTGCATTTCAAATCGCATTTCGAAACCATTTTCGACATTGCGACTCACCGCGCTGATTCGATCTTTACCGACCTCTTCCAACTTGTCAGCCATCAACCCCGTTTGCGGGGGACCACCAAGGCGGTCAACCGTTTTCATGATCGGCGTCGCGTAAAGATTGAACTGACTCAATGAAGTCACTTCCATGGAACCGTCCATGCCCTTCTTGATCAACGGCAACGGATTGGTACCGGAACCAAAATACAATTCCTTGGTACCGACACCCAGGACGATCTTGATTGTGTCACCGAGCGCTTTTCGCATTTCTTCTTCGTCTTCGGGCACCGCCACAATGAATTCGTGGAAGGTAACCCCTTTGTAGCTGTCAGAATCGAGTTTGATGACCAGATCGATTTTTTCATCGCTGCTGGCGCGTTCTTCGATCATCGGCACCAGGTCCTTGATCGATTTTTCGACGCGTTTGGCATCGGCGACCTGGAAGCCACCAGCGAAATTCAGATCTTCGCCTTCAGCGAATGCGACCATGCCGCCATCCCAAACCCCCTCTTTGATGGTCTGTTTCAAGACTTCGGCCATTTCATTGACCACTTGTTCCAGCTTTTCGAATTCTTCATCCGTGAAATCACCATCCTGGTTCATTTCCTCCAGCAACGATTTCCGACCTTCGTCCAGCATCGAAGCATAATTGTCGGAGTCTTCTTGAGAGACTCGATAATTTGCATGCAGCGTCATCAAAGCGCCGTCGATCAGGAATCCGCTGAACCGCGAGTCGGCGTCGGGCTTCGAAGCGGCCATCTTGCCAGCCATGTCCGATCCGGCAATCGCTTTGAACACGACGTCCATGAACAAGCTGCCTTTGTCAGCATCGGCACTCATGCCGATCGTCAGCTGCTCGGATTCGTCGAGCACCATTTGCATCTGCTGCATCTGCATTTCCAGGTTCTTCTTTTGCAGATCCTGCAGCTGTTCATCCATTTCGTCGAGCGTCTGCTCGGAACCCTGCTTGATCACGTCCAGCATTTGCTGTCGCAAGTTTTCGGGTACTCGCTGAGGCATGATTTTGGCGGCCAAATTGTATTTGCTCGGCAAGTCGCCCAGCTCTTTCTCGGGCGAGGCAGGCAGGACTTCCAACATGGATTCCTTGTTGGAAATAAAGGCGTAACCATCTTTTTCCTTGACGATCAATTCAGTGTCGTCAGGAGTAATGATGACGTTGAAGCCATCGCGATCTTCGACTTCGGCGAACCGCGAAATCAAATCCAGCAGCAGCTCTTTGTCCTTCAGCGGAACAAAGGCCATGAAATCGGGAGTTTCCGAATCAGGCTGGAAATAGAAGAACATGCCTGCGTTTCTGGACAGGTCAATGCCATCGGTATAGCCCTTGATCGTCGCTGAGGCGATGAAATTGAAATCGGGATAGCCGGAAGCATTAAGCAAATACTTCACGTCTGCAAGTTGCTCATCGATACTTGAGATCGAAACCACGATCGCGGGATCAGGCAAGCTTTGGGCATTGGCTACCGATGGCAGCAATGCAGAAATGCTCAACGTTACGCCGAGCATGAACGATTTAAGAACGGACTTCACGATGGTCCTCCAACGGGTGTTAAAAACGACTTTGATTCAGAATTGTCTCGATTGAACAAAGCAATGCAATGTCGAGCAGTGCTTCGGGTCCACGATTTGAATACAAACCGCCTGTGTAAGCCATACTCCACGGCAATTCGCGAGGTTTTCAGAAAGTTTCCAGACCAACGGCTGCCACCAAAAAACTGCCACCAGGGGGAAATTTCGGCAATCGGCCTGCCACGCGAAAACCCAGGCCACATCGCAAACCTGCAAGCAAGTACCTGCCCATACCGAACCGCGCACGAAAAAGAGCCAGCATTGCCAAATTGGCAATCTGGACTGCGGGAAGGAAGACTTCAGGTGTTGGCCTGGCGATACCAACAGCTGTCCGAGCGATCAGGCAATGATCGAAACAGTAAACCGGCTTGGCGTGAGCCGATTCCAGCGAGAAGAATTAACGCTCGCGGTAGACGATGCGACCTTTGGTCAAATCGTAGGGAGAGAGTTCGACTCGGACTTTGTCGCCCGGGACGATTCGGATAAAGTGTTTCCGCATGCGACCAGCCACGTGCGCCAGAACCTCGTCACCAGTTTCCAACTCAACGCGGAAACGAGTGTTGGCGAGCGCCTGGGTGACGGTGCCGTCGACTTCAAAAGCTTCTTCTTTGGCCATAAAACCCCTTAAAAATGGAAATTTGGTAGAACAGATATTCTACAATGCTCGTGCTGTCAGTCCAGTGCAAAAGCTGGCGATCGGAAGGCATGATCGTCCTGGCAGACAGTTTTAAGCACTTAAACGGATTATCAGTGGTTGAATCGAGTCGATCGGACGGCAACTTTAAGCCAATCTTCATGTCATCCTGACGCATCCGTTAAGTCAAACGCCCATCCAACAAGACACTTTGCCTGCATCGCAATCATCGTCGAACCGCTCCTCTGACCCTGCCCCAGGTGCTCAACCTCGCTCAACGGCTGGCTCGATTCGGTCGTTATCACTGTTTGATTGCATCTGCATTATCGTCGGTACCATTATTGGCGCGGGAATCTTCAAAACGCCGGCGCACATCGCTTCTGCAGTCCCATCAGCAACATGGTTGCTGCTGGTGTGGGTCGTTGGCGGTTTGATCGCGCTGGTCGGAGCACTCTGTTTCGCCGAACTCACCACCACCTACCCTGACCGCGGCGGCGACTACGGATACCTCAAACGAGCGTTTGGAAAACGAGTGGGGTTCGCTTTTTCCTGGACCGCATTCTGGGTGATTCGCCCCGCCAACATTGGGGCCATGGCGGTGACATTTGGCGACTTCGCCGTATCGGCGGCCCCAGGCACGCTGAGCATGTTTCAGTTTGCCGTAGCGGCGCTGGTCACGATCAGCGCCGTAAACCTGATGGGCCTGAGTGCCGGGAAGCTGACTCAAAATTTGTTGACGGTGGCCAAGGTAAGCGGCATTCTACTGGTCGTCCTGGCAGCGTTCGTCTTCGGCAGTCCAGCAACCGAGGCTCCCATTCCGATGCAATCAGCGGCGGAGACCGTTGAATCGACGTCAGCCGAACTGGCCCAACCCTCAGAAGCCGAAGCGGATCAGGCCACCGCCGGGGAGAGCGAATCCGTTTCCGGTGATAGTTCGTTTCAATGGTTCTGGCTGGCGATGGTGTACGTGATGTTCGCCTTTGGAGGCTGGAATGATATCGCGTTCGTTGCCAGTGAAGTCCGCGAACCCGGCCGCAATCTATTCCGCGCTTTAATGCTGGGTACCGGGGCCGTGATGGTGATCTACCTGATTTTCAATCTGGCACTGGTGTGGGGACTGGGGTTTGAGCGAATTGCGGCTAGCGCTGGCGGGGACGGAATCAACGCCCCCACGATGCTGGTCGGCGAATACCTGGGATCGATCAGCGGCCGATTAGTCGCGCTTCTGGTCTGCGCGTCATGCCTGGGCGCGATCAGCGCGATGATTTTCACCAGCCCCAGAATCTACTGGGCCACCGCACAGGACTATCCATCGTTGAACTGGTTGGCCGGTTCCCGGGATGGCCAGGGATGGTGGAGGTCGATGGTGTTGCAGGCGTTGGTCACGTTCGCCTTCGTGGCCATCTTCGGTTATCAAGCAGACGGGTTTGAGGAAATCGTGATCGCCAGTGCACCTTATTTTTGGGCCTTTCTGGCCGTGACGGTGATGGGACTAATTGTCTGCCGGTTCCGATACGGCGATCAGTTTGAAGGCTACCGGACGCCCTTGTTCCCGTTATTGCCGGTCCTGTTTATCTCAGCCTGCCTGTTCATGGTGTACCGTTCGACCGATTGGATGTTGTTTAACCAGATGCACTATCAAGCCGCGTTTATTGCCGGTTGGGTCGTGCTGGGGGTTATCCTGAGCTTCGTTCTGGATCGTTTGAAATCGACCGTGGTTGAGTAATCGAATTGAAGTTGCACACATTTGGAAACCCGACGCGTAAGCGAGGAAAAAACACGCATCGGTGTTGCCCTCGCTCACGCGTCGGGTTTCCATTCCCAA
>CAZJEK010000019.1:25923-34048 GCA_964545005.1 uncultured Pirellulaceae bacterium | reverse complement strand
GCCCGACTGGCGGCCGCGCAAGCCGCCTTGGAAGGCTAGACGATGCTGTCACTTGAAGGACCCAACGGACCTCAAGTTTGACGAATTTGCAGAAAATCGGGGGCGCCTGGACAGTTAGTTGCTGACCAGGCGCCCCATTTTGTTGCTTGAACGATCGATTTGTGAGAAACTGGTGGCTACCGTCAGGATGACGTGATGGCGCCCTCCAGCGCCGGATTGGTCGGATCGCAGCATCGGCTGCGATCCCAGGTGGGGTCTGGTTGGTTTTCAGGAGACGGTCATGGCAACCGTATTGGTCGTTGACGATACCGCAGTGGATCGTCGCTTAGCAGGCGGTTTATTGGAACGGGCACCGAATGTGGAAGTGTGTTACGCCGAAAATGGACGCGACGCACTTGATCAGATTGGCTGTCGGCTGCCGGATCTGGTGGTTACCGATCTGCAAATGCCGGAAGTTGACGGACTGGAACTGGTAACTGCGATCGGGGACCGGTTCCCCGACGTGCCCGTCGTTCTGATGACCGCTCATGGCAGCGAAAACGTCGCTGCTCAGGCACTCGCCAATGGCGCAGCCAGTTTCGTTCCCAAATCCGATCTGGCCAATAATCTGGTCCAGACCGTGATGCACATTCTGGTCATGTCCGAAACCGATTCACGCTATAAAAAGCTGATCGCTTGTACCCGCAAAACGGACTTTGAATTTGACCTCGATACCGATCCGGAAATCATCGAACCATTGATCGAAATGGTTCAGCAAGTTGCCGTCAGCCAAGGCGTCATGTCGCACAACAATCGGGTGCAGATGACCGTTGCGCTCGAACATGCGTTGCACAACGCCATGATTCGAGGCAACCTGGAACTCAGCCGAGAACAGATGCCGGTTCCCAACCCGTCGGTGATCAACGAGCGACGGCAGCAACCGCCGTTTTGCGATCGCAAAGTCTATTTCCGGTGCCTGGTGACACAGGACAAAGCGGAATTTACGATCCGCGATGAAGGGCCCGGATTCGACACCAGCCGAGTTCCATCGGCTGCCGACCCAGCCAGTTTTCGCGACGGCTCCGGCCGCGGACTGGTGCTGATCAAAGCCTTCATGGACGAAGTCGAGTTTGATCCGTCCGGCCGGGAAATTCGGATGACCAAAATGCGTAGCGAATCGCCAGCCAAGCCGCGCTGATGGTTGGGCGCTAATATTTCAAATTTGGCATCTCAAATTTGATATCAAATCCCCTCCGACTACCGCTCAGCCACATACACCGCCATCGATTTATAGGGCAACGTGTGGCTGTTGCTTTTGGATAACTCGGGGCCATCCAGGTTCGGATACACGTCGCGAGGAACCGGACGTGAAGTATCGATAAACAGTCGCCAGGTTTTCGACTTGGCGATGGTCGGGATCAGGAACCGGCAACCGTGACCGCTGGAATTCATCATCAACAGCACGTCCCGACCGACGCCTTCGGGGTCGTCCTGGGAATCGGGGGCTGCCAGCAGGCATGTGATCGGCAGCTGATTTTCATGCCAGTCCACGGCGGTCCCTAACGGACTGTACCAGCTGACATCGGCCCAGCCATTGGCCTTGTTGGGAACGACAGTTAAAAACTGTTGACGTCGCACCGTGGGTTGAGTCCGGCGGAAATGAATCAAACTGCGGCAAAACTGGACCAGTTCGCTGTGTTGTTCGACGAAGCTCCAATCCAGCCAGGAAATGTCGTTGTCCTGACAATAGGCGTTGTTGTTGCCTCGTTGCGTGCGGCGGAATTCGTCGCCGGCGACCAACATCGGCACGCCCTGGCTGAGCATCAAGGTGGCCAGCATGTTCTTGATCTGGCGGATCCGCAATCGATCAATCTCGGGTTGATCGGTCGGCCCTTCGACACCAAAGTTTTCACTGAAGTTATGATTGTCGCCGTCGCGATTATCTTCGCCATTGGCCAGGTTGTGCTTGTCCCGATAGCTGACCAGGTCGTTCAACGTAAACCCATCGTGCGAGGTAATGAAGTTGATGCTGGCACAGGGAGGACGTCCACCGGGTTGATACAAGTCCGCTGAACCGGCCAACCGCGTCGCGATTGGGCCCCGCGTGCCGCTGTCGCCGCGCCAATAACTGCGTACGTCGTCGCGGTAACGACCGTTCCATTCAGCCCACCGATCGTCGCCAAAGGAACCTACCTGGTAGGCTCCTGCGGCATCCCAGGCTTCCGCGATGATTTTGGTATCGGCCAGCAGCGGGTCTTCGCCAATCATTTCCACCAGCGGCGGATTGGGCACCAGGTTCCCGGTCCGGTCGCGGCTGAGAATCGAAGCCAGGTCAAACCGGAATCCATCGATGTGATAGTTGTGTACCCAGTGACGGAGACAGTGAAAAATCATCTCCCTGACGATCGGGTGATTGCCGTTGACGGTGTTACCGCAGCCGGAATAGTTTTTGTAGTACCGCTTATCGGGCTCCAACATGTAGTAGACCGAATTCTCGAGCCCCTTGAAGCTGAGCACGGGTCCTTTTTCGTTGCCTTCACAGGTATGGTTGAACACGACGTCAAGGATGACTTCAATGCCGGCCTCATGCAGCGCCTTGACCATCTGTTTGAATTCGCGAACCTGACCGCCGGGTGTTTGGTCCACGGCATAGCCGCGATGAGGTGCGAAGAATGCCAGCGGATCGTACCCCCAGTAGTTGGGACGTTTGGCTACCGATCCGTCAAAATTGTGAATCGGAAATTCGTGGACCGGCATCAGCTCGACGGCCGTTACGCCCAACGATTGCAGGTAAGGAATTTTTTCGATAACCCCCAGGTAGGTTCCCGGGTGCTCGACGTCGCTGGATTCGTGTTTCGTAAAACCGCGAACGTGCATTTCGTAGATCACGGTTTCGGACAGGCAGCGCCGCAAGTGACGATCTCCCTCCCAATCAAAATGATCATCCACGACGACGCATTTGGGAGGGCGAATGATGCCGTCATTCGATTTCAGAAAATTGCCTGCCAGCGCTTTGGCGTACGGGTCGATCAGCCGGGTTTGAGGCTGGAACCGCATTCCCTGCCCGGGAACGTTCGGACCGGATGCCTGGAAGTGATACAACTGGCCTGGTCCGACACCGGGCACGAAGATGCTCCATATATCGCCCCAGCGATTTCGATCCGGATCGAAGTTGATAATGTCGGCTGGTTCCTGATCATTGACGTCTTCGTATAACAACAACCGCATCTCGCTCGCGTTGCGGCTGAAGACGACAAACTGAACACCGTGGTCATTGATGACCGCGCCGTAGGGCAGTTGGTGCGTGAACTGGAGTTTGGGAAGTGTGTGGCGCATGTGCATTAACATTGGTCAAGATCCTCAGCTTTTCAATCCCATGCGGCCAAGTTGGTCGATTCCGGTTCGGATATCATCGACATTTGATACGCTGGGATTCGCTGAAACTGGCGGGCAACCCCGTCAGGTGCGACCGTTTGGACCCCTCCAATCGTCAACCTGTCACAAGTCGTTACAATGCACCCCCAAGGGGACAATTCGCCCCCCAGGATCGACAATAGGCGGGAATCCATGCGATCGACGGCTCACACCAAATCCGTTCCCGGGTGACCGCTTGATACCCGGCACGTGATCCATGACACTGGTGCCCGGAAATTGTGTGCTGCTGGCAACCCGACGCGTCGAAACATTCTGCGAATTCCTCCCTGCTGTTTAAAAATTTATGTCTGGCGTTTCCTATAAAGACTCGGGCGTTGACCTCGATGTTTACAACGAGGCGATGAAACGGTTGCCTCGCTTGATGCATCGTACGTTTTCGCCTCGCGTTGAACAGCTGGACGGCGGATTTGCCGGACTATTCCAATTGGATTTCGAAGGCAGCCTGTTCCGTCGCAGTTACCGCAATCCGATGCTGGTCGCCTGTACCGATGGTGTCGGTACGAAACTGAAACTGGCGCAGATGCTCGGCCGTCACGACTCCGTGGGGATCGATCTGGTCGCGATGTGCGTCAACGATGCCATTTGCTGCGGTGCCGAACCGCTGTTCTTTCTCGAC
The DNA here is from genome assembly GCA_964545005.1 of uncultured Pirellulaceae bacterium. GTDB lineage: Bacteria > Planctomycetota > Planctomycetia > Pirellulales > Pirellulaceae > Mariniblastus. Next base: position 30,018 of record CAZJEK010000019.1, on the reverse strand, counting down.
TACGTTGCGATGCCCAAGGATGACCCGGTCGTGCTGGAACAGATCGTTTCGGGAATCAGCGATGGTTGCCTGCAAGGCGACTGTGCGTTGCTGGGTGGCGAGACCGCGATCATGCCGGATTTGTACTCACCTGGTGAATATGATTTGGCGGGATTCTGTGTCGGGGTGGTCGAGCGGGACCATCTGATCACCGGTCGCAATATTGCTGCCGGCGACGTCGTGCTTGGCGTGGCATCTTCGGGCGTACACAGCAACGGTTTTTCGCTGGTCCGCAAAGTTGTCTTTGAACACGCCAAACTGAAACCGGCAGACCAGGTCGACGAATTGGGCACCACCGTTGGTGAAGCACTGCTGGAACCGACCGTGATTTACGCCAAAGCGATTCGGAAAGTCCTGTCCCACTACAAGGTCAAAAGTGTGGTCCACGGGATCGCGCATATCACCGGTGGAGGGCTGGAAGAAAACTTGCAGCGGATTACTCCAGCTGGAGTGCGGATCGAGATTGACGGCCGCAGCTGGGACCGTCCCCCCGTATTCCCCTGGATTCAACGGCTGGGAAATGTCGAGACCGATGAAATGCATCGCGTGTTCAACATGGGGCTGGGCTTGGCCATCGTGGTCAGCAGCTATTACGCTGACTCGATCGCTCGCATGTTGACCGCTGCCGGACATGCCAATTGGGTGATCGGAGAAGTCTCGGCAACCGATCCAGACCAACCCGGTCAGGTTCATGTCAACCAGAAGTAAGCTTGCTGTCACCGCGACAACGATTCGATTCCTGCGTCAACCCCAGGCCTGAACGTTAACGACAAAGCTCAAAACGAGAAAACCGGCTTCGGCATGTTTGGAGGAGTATTCACTCCCTGCACGCTGACGATTCTGGGCGTCATCATGTTCCTCCGCTTCGGCTACGTCGTCGGGCAGGCGGGGATCATCTACGCCCTGATCATCATTGCGCTGTCCAAGCTGATTACGATGCTGACGACGTTGTCGTTGTCGGCCATTGCGACCAACACCAAAGTCGAAGGTGGAGGGGCTTATTTTCTGATCAGCCGCAGCCTGGGCGTCGAATTCGGTGGGGCGATTGGGTTGGTTTTTTTTCTCGCTCAAGCGATCTCGGTGGCGATGTACGTGATCGGGTTTACCGAAGCGGTCGTCGGTGCCTTGCCCTTCGAAATCAGTTTCGTGCTGGTGGCGACGATTTGCAATGTGTTCGTTTTTGCCTGCGTCTACATTGGAGCCGGTTGGACGATCCGACTGCAGTATTTCATTCTGGCCACGTTGCTGATATCGCTGATGGCCTTCTATTTTGGGGCGGTGCCGGATTTCCAATGGGCGACGTTTCAGGAAAACTTGCAGCCCAGTTTTGATGGCGAGTCATTCTTTTCCATTTTCGCGATCTTCTTTCCGGCAGTGACTGGCATCATGGCCGGTGCCAACATGTCGGGAGACTTACGGGACCCAGCCAAGGCGATTCCCTCGGGTACGTTGTGGGCGATTGTGTTTACGGGGTTGATCTATATCAGCCTGGCGTTGCTGATGGGTGGCTCGCGAGACGCCGCTACCTTGGCCACGCTGGACAAAAAATTTCTGGTCATGGGTGACATCTCGGTGTCGCCGCTGCTGATCACGGTCGGTGTGATTGCAGCCACGCTATCGTCGGCGCTGGGCAGTATGATGGGCGCGCCTCGAATTCTGCAAGCCTTCGCCAAAGACAATGTGTTTCCGTCGTTGCGATTGTTTTCCGTAGGCGCCGGAGCCAACGATGAACCTCGACGGGCCACGATCGTGACCTTCGCGATTTCGCAAGCGGCGATCCTGCTGGTGACTGACCTGAATACGATCAGCCCATTGATCACGATGTTCTTCATGATCACCTATGGGTTGCTGAACCTGGCGACGTTTTACGAAGCGATCACGAAAAATCCCAGCTACCGGCCCCGGTTCCGGTTCACTCACTGGAGCATTTCGCTGGCCGGAACCGTTGGCTGTCTGGCGGTGATGTTTTTGATCGACTGGCAGTGGGCTGGAATTGCCATCGCGGGCATGGCGCTGTTGTACTTTTACATTTCCAAAAAACAGGTGGAAACTCGCTGGGGCGATTTGCAGGACGGTTTGCTATTCGAACGGACTCGCCGCAACCTGTTGAAGCTGGAACAAAAACTGCACCACCCCAAGAATTGGCGGCCAATCATTCTGGCCCTCAGTGGCGCTTCGCAAACTCGGCCATACCTGTCAATTTATGGTCACTGGTTTGCTGCCGGACACGGAGTTCTGTCGCTGGGCAATATCATTCAATCGGATGTCGAGAATCGTTTGGAGCGACTGGTTAATCAGGAACGGTTACTGTACGGATTCATCCGGGAACAAAAGCTGGAGGCGTTTCCAGCGGTCGTCGCAGCACCATCGGTTTCCAGCGGAATTGAAGCGTTGGTCCAGACACATGGGCTGGGTGCATTGCGTCCCAACACGGTGCTCCTGGGTTGGCCCCAGGACCTGGATCGTATCGAAAGTTTTCTGGAAACGTTGCAGAGTATCGGTTCGCTGGACCGCAGCACGATTTTGTTGCGGTTCTCGCCCGAGGCCATGGAAGCAGACACCGAGATGACGGCCACTCCGCTGGGTACGATCGACGTCTGGTGGCGGGGATCGCAAAATGGTGAGTTGATGCTGCTGCTGGCACACCTGTTAACACAAAATCCCAATTGGAGATCTCGCCCCATCCGTTTGATCCGCACGATTCAGAATGAGGCCGGTCGCAGCGACGTTTTAAAACACCTGAATGAACTGATCGAACGGTCGCGGATCCGCGCCACGCCACATGTGGTCGTTACCGAAGATCCGGCTCGGGCGATGTCCACCACCTCCCGTGGGGCAGCCCTGGTGTTCATGGGCATGAACGTTCCTGACTTCGATTCTGGAATCGGATTCCTGGAACGGATGAGTCATTTCGCTGGCGAGCTGCCGCGGGTGGTGTTCGTCCACAGCTCCGGCGGCATGTCATTGCATTCGTAGGGTACGTCGGCACCTATGAAACTCTTTCGTGCTCAGCCCAGCGGTTTTGGCACTAGCCACCGACTTCCCAAATTCCGTCAAAAAATTGCTTAGCCGTGGCCTCCCCCTTTCAGACGCTGTGGCCAGGCAGACATTTTTTTGAACTACCGGACCAAAAGAAAGCTCTAAAAAAAGCCATCAGGAGAAACCCCAGAGGCGCAGACAACGGGGAGCTTGCGGAAATCTGATGGAAACTTTGCGGGTCCTCGGCGAACTCAGCGTCTCAGCGTCTCAGCGTCTCAGCGTCTCAGCGAACTCTGTGTCCTCTGTGTCCTCGGTGCCTCTGTGCCTCTGTGCCTCTGTGCCTCTGTGCCTCTGTGCCTCTGTGCCTCTGTGGTTAAGATTAGCCGCCACGCTTTTCTCTGCAACTTCTTACTGAACCGCTTGAGCGCGGTATTCGCCGGGTGTCATGTCCATTTCCCGTTTGAACACAACATGCAGGTACTCCGGGTGATCAAATCCGCATTGCAACGCAATCGACTCGATCGACATATCGGTACCCACCAGCAGGGTGCACACCTGTTTCATTTGCACTCGACGAATCTCCTGCTGCGGCGAACGATTGATCACGCTTCGCATTTTGCGCTCCAACGTGCTCCGCGACATCCCGGTCGTGTTCACGACGTCGGCGACTGAGATTCCCTCGCAGGCGTGATGCCGGATAAACCGCAATGCGGCTGCCAATTCGCGATCGTCGATGGCCACAATATCGCTGGAACGTCTGGCAAACACGCCCAACGGGGCCAGTCGAATTTCGTCGGCGCGTTGTCGAGCCGATTCGTCTTCCAGCATTCCGGCTAGAATCTGAGCGGCTCGAAACCCGACTCCCTCCGCGTTGGGGATCACGCTGGACATCGGAGTCCTGGAAAAATTGCAAACCAGTTCATCGTTATCGACACCAATGATCGATACCGCTTCGGGGACCTGCAAGTTGATCTGGTGACAGCAATCGATCAGTTGCTTGCCACGCAAATCATTGCCGGCCATGATCCCGACTGGCTTGGGCAACCTCTCCAGCCAGTTCGTCAATCGCACCCGCTC